>DATNIH010000161.1:0-9536 GCA_035604515.1 Caulobacteraceae bacterium
CTGCGGCGGCCGACTTTCTCGGGCGACATCGCTGATGGCCCAGCGCCCGGCCGTGTTCGGCGTCGAACTCGACGCCCAGACCCGCTGCGCCCACTGGCGCAGCCCGCTGGACGTGATCGCGATCAAGATGAAGTGCTGCGGAGCGTATTACGCCTGCCGGGTCTGCCACGATGCGCTGACCGACCATCCGGCCGAGGTCTGGCCGCGGTCCGAGTGGCGCCAGCCGGCGATCCTTTGCGGCGCCTGCGGCGGGGAACTCAGCGTTCGGCGGTACATGGACTGCGACAACCGCTGCCCGGCGTGCGGGGCGCCGTTCAATCCCAGCTGCCGGCTGCACTATCACCTCTATTTCGAGGCATAAGGTCCGGACGCAACTCCGGTTTCCAAGACGCGTGTCATCCCGGACAAGCCGCGAAGCGGCGCAGAGCCGGGATCTACTTTGCGCCGGCAGTGAAGCAGATCCCGGACGAGTCCGCTGCGCGGCTCTCCGGGATGACAACCGTTATATAACTGAAATCACACGTTAAATCGCGCAACTCGGACCCTAGAAACGGCTCCGCCGCCCGCGAGGGGAGCGCGGGCGGCGGTCGGGCCTAGGCGTTAGATCGGCTTAGCGGCAGACTTGGACCTGCTCGTAGCGCACGCCGCCGTAGGGGCCCGGATAGGCTTGGGTCTCCCAGCCGCATTGCTGGACGTAGGGGTGGTCGCTGGCGATCGCCGCGCCGAGGAAGAGGCCGAACAGGCCGGCAGCGACCGCTGAACCGCGGTCATCGCTGTAGCGTCCGTCCCAGTTGGGGCCGTACCCGCCGCGGTAGCCCTGGTCGTGGACGCGGACCACCTCAGTGGCGCGGCCACCGTGGTTGAAGCCATGGTCGAACGGGTCGGCCGAGGCGGCGAGAGGCGCGGCGGCCATCAGCAGGGCGCTCGCGGCGATGAAAAGCTTCTTCATGACTAATCTCCTACGTGCCGGCGGAAGCGCCGGGCTTCGTTCGATGACGCGGAGATTGCGCTGGCCGCGCTGAACGGGATCGGAGCAGGGCTGTTAGCGACCGTTCATGCGCCGGGAAGGCCCGAAAAGGTCAGCCGCCGGAGAGGAACGTCGCGCGCTCCGACGGCTGTTCGAGGTGCTGCGCCAGGGCTTCGCGCAGCGCCGCGGTCGAGGTGGCCGAGGCGGCGGCGCGCTTGACCAGCACCTTGGCGATCGGGCCGATGTAGTAGGTGAGATCCTGCTGCACCCGCTCGATCTCGGCTTCCGAGAGCGTCGGTCCGACGCCCGGCGACGAGCGGCCGAGCGTGTCGCCGCTCTGCTGCAGCCGGGCGCGGACGTCGGCCAGGAACCGGTCGCGCTCTTCCGGCTTGTCGATGCCGCCGGCGAGGCGATCGCAGAGCGCCTCGGCGCTGTCAGCTTCTCGGGCGGCCAGGCGCACCATCCGCCCGGCGATCGGTCCCATGTATTGCGCCAGGCGACGTTCAATCGCGCCCAGCAGCACCGTGTCGCTGAGCCTCGGATCTGCGTCCGCGCGCGGCGCCTGGGAGATCACCACCGTGGCCGCCGGCGCTGGCTGAGCCCCCTGCCCCAGCGCCGCGCGGACCGCCGCCGCCATCTCCGTGGCGGACTGGAACCGCTGCTCGGGCGCCTTGGCGACAGCACGGGCGATGACCGCGGCCAGCGCCGGCGGCAGGTCAGGCGCCAGGTCCGGTTCGTCGTGCAGCAGCTTGGCCAGCACCGCCTCGAAGCTG
Organism: Caulobacteraceae bacterium; assembly: GCA_035604515.1. GTDB lineage: Bacteria > Pseudomonadota > Alphaproteobacteria > Caulobacterales > Caulobacteraceae > Acaudatibacter. The sequence continues at coordinate 1,741 of DATNIH010000161.1, forward strand.
GGCCCGGTGAACGGGGTGCGGCCGCAGAGCAGTTCGTGCAGCACCGCGCCAGTCGAGAAGATGTCGGAGCGCGCGTCCACCGCGTCGCCGCGGATCTGCTCGGGCGACATGTAGCGCGGCGTGCCCATCACCGCCCCGACCTGGGTCAGGTGCGAGGTGGAAATGCGCGAGATGCCGAAGTCCATCACCTTGATACGCCCGTCCGCCCCCAGCAGCAGGTTCGCCGGCTTGATGTCGCGGTGGGTGACGCCGAGGGCGTGGGCGCCGGCCAGCGCGTCCAGCAGCTGCAGCACGATGGCGCCGGCGGCCTCGGCGGCGATGCCGGCGTCCTTCGGCAGGCTCTGGTCCAGCGGCGCGGCGTCGACGAACTCCATGACGAAGAACGGCTCGCTTTCATGCGATCCGAAATCGTAAATCGCCACGATGTTGGGATGCAGGCAGCGAGCGGCGGCCTGCACCTCGCGGCGGAAGCGGGCGAGGTAGTCCTCGCGCCGGCCTCCCTCCAGCAGGTCCATCCGCACCAGCTTGATCGCCACCGGCCGGTCGATCTCCGGGTCGTGGCCCTTGTAGACCACGCCCATGGCCCCGCGGCCGAGTTCCTTGTCGACGCGGTAGCGGCCGATGGCGGCGGGAAGCTCGGGCATCAGTCCCCCAGCAGTTTCATCGCATTGGCCAGACTGCGGCGCATGCGGTTGAACGACTCGGCCAGCGAGGCGATCTCGTCCTTGCCCTTAGGCGCATACTCGGGGACGTCGGCCTTGCCGAGGCTGACCTCGTCGGCCATGGCGGCGATCTCCCGCGCCGGGCGCACCACCATCAGCCGCAGCAGCACGTTCAGCGCCACCATGGTGACCAGGAACACGATGGTCAGGCCGCCGAGGAAGAACAGGAACGAGCGGTTGGCGCGGGCCAGCGCCACGCTCATCGGCACCGAGACGATCTGGGCGCCGATCACCTCGTTCTGTTTCCAGCCGAAGCCGCCGGCGGTTCCGTAGAGCGCGATCATGCCGGGCGGCGCCTTGTCCGGTGTCGAGTGGCACTGCAGGCAGGTCGGGTCGGTGATGCGGATCGGCTTCGAGAGCGAGAGCACCGGTCCGCTCGTGGTGTCGCGCTCGCTGATGACGCGTTTCAGCGTCGCGTCGGTGCGGAACCGGTTGATCAGCGCCGCCTCCCAGTCGGCGGCCTTGTCGGCCGGATCGGTCGGATTGAGCGCGGCGTCCTTGTAGCTGTAGTCGGGCCAGTCCTTCTGCACCCGGCGGAACTGGTCCTGGGCGGCGAGGAACGGGATGGATTGCGGCGCGAAGGCGGTCCCGGCCTTGTTGAGCAGCGGGGCGACCTCCTGGTCGGTGTAGCGGCTGGCGCCCTCGCCTTCGCTGGCCATCAGCGCCGCCTCGTGCAGCACATCGCGCCGGGCGCTGTCCGCAGCGATCTTGAAGGCGAAGGCGGAGGCCAGCGCCAGGCCGACGACGAACGCCGCGAACAGCGCGAGGTTGAACTTGGTCTGCAGCTTCACGCGCGCCCTCCCCGGCCACACGCCAACTTAGCCCCAGCGGGGCGATCACCGCCAGGGCGTCAGGCGGTAATGCTAACCTCCCCCGAACATGCGCTGAAAGAGACCCGGCTTCTTCGGCGGCGGCTGCCTAGGCGCCGCCACCGTCGGGCTCGTAGCCGGCGTCGCCGGCGCGGCGATGGATGGCGCCTGAGGCGCCTGACGATGGACTGCGGTGGACGGTGCGTCACGGCAGCCAGCCACGGACGCGCGGGCGGCATCCAGACTCGCCTTGGCGTCATCGGCGCCGGCGCGGGTCGCGATGTCGGTCGCCAGACCGCCGAAGTCGGGCAGGCTGAGTGGCCGGTCGGATATCCCGGCGACCGCGTCGGCCTTGTCGCGACGATCGGACAGCATCGCCGCGACCGCAGCTTCGGCCTTCGCGTTCGGCGCCGCCGCCCTGGCGAAGCAGCCCGACAGGCGCGGCCCACCCGGCAGGGCGGCGATGTCCGCTGCGATCAGCGTGCGATAGTCGGCGAGCACCTGCTTGGCGTTGGCCTGCAAGCCTGCCTGCATCGCCGCCCGGACGCGGCCGAGGAAGTCGGCGTCGACCGCGGCCATGTTGGCCTGGATGCGCTGCAGATGCCCCGCGAAGTCGTCGGCCTTGGCGCGGTCCGAGCGATCGTCGTGGTCAGGGTCCGGCATCAGCGGCAGGATGGCGGTGTCCGCCCCTTGCGGCGCGACAACACCAGCGCCGGCGCTCGTCGCCTGCGGTTGGGACGGGCTGTTCGTCGTGGGCGCCGGCCCACAGGCGACCAGCGCGGTGAGCAGGGCTGCGCTCGCCGGGGAACACCATCGCCGCGCATCGTCGATCATGGCTCGATGGTCGCCCGAAACGTGTCCGACCTCAAAGCGCAATTCAGATCGCCGGAATCCAGCGGCGGCAGGCCCACAGCAGCAGCGCCAGCACCACGCACGCCGCGCCGCTGACGCCCGCATCGGCCAGGAAGCTGCCGTCGACCCCGCCCATGGCGCCGTAGGCGTGGCCGTCGATGAACTGCATGTAGGCCAGGGGCAGAGAGCTGGCGCTGGTCAGCAGGCCGAACTGGGTCGCCGCCAGTGGGTTGCCGTGGCCGATGGTGCGCAGGACGATGGCGTTGCCGACCGAGAACGCCGCCGCCTGGAACACGTTCTCGCCCAGCATGGCGATCCCGAACGTGACCGGCGTGTGCGCCAACGCGATCAGAATCAGCGTGAACGCCGCGCCGAAGGCGCCCACCAGCAGGTAGAGCGGCCGCGGCGGGAGGAACCTGGCCAGGATCGGGATCGCCAGGCTGCCGACCACCCCGGCGATGGAGATCCCGAGGCCGCCGACCAGTCCGACCAGCGCTTCGGATGCGTGAAAGTCGTGGCCGAGGCCGCCCAGCGTGTTGGTCAGGGCGAAGGAGGCGCAGGGGGCCAGGAAGACCAGCAGCGTCCAGAGCACCGAGGGACGACGCAGCAGGGCCAGCACATCGCGGGCGAAGGCGGTGAAACTCTCGCGCGCCAGCCGTCCGTCGGCCGGCGGACAGGTGACCCAGAGAAACAGCGGGATGGCCGCGACGATGGTGAGGCACAGCAGGCCGGCGCCGAACGCGTAGGGCAGTCCGCGCAGGGCGGTGATCGCGACGGCGGCGACGAGGCCGCCCGCGCCCAGGTTGGTCACCGTGAACCAGGCGCCCAGCGATCCTTTCTGCTCGGTCGGGGTCAGGTTGCCGAACCAGCCGCCGACGGCCGCAACGCAGAGGCCGATGAATAGGCTCGAGGCGAACAGCAGCGCGGTCAGCAGGCCGAGGTCGCGCAGAAACAGCAGGCTGGCGAACTGGCAGACCCCGCCCAGCACGCTGAAAACGATCGCGTAGACCCTGCGGCTGAAGCGCCAGTCCAGCAGCGGTCCCAGCAGGAAGCCGACGAAGCCGGGGATCAGGGCGATGCCGGTGATCGCCGCGATCCGGGCCTCGGGCACATGATTGGCGGCCAGGAGCTGCGGCGTGGTGATCAGGGTCAGCGAGCCCGACGCGCCGAGCGGCAGGAAGCCAAGCCCCATCACCCAGATCGGCGGCAGCTTGCGCCCGGTCGGCGGCGCCGGCGCGTCCAGGATTGCTTGATCCGTCATCCAGCCCCCGGCCGCCGCTACGAGCCTGCGTGGGCCGAGTCCGGCAGCGGCGCACCCGTGGCCGCGAGGAAGCGGGTCAGCACGTTGCGGGTGATGCGGGTGACGAACGGGTCGTTCGCGGCCAGGCCATGCGCCCACTCGGTCGTGCCCGCGTTGAACACCTCGCCGGCGCCTTTGGTGAAGCTGGCCATCACGGCGTGGCCGCGCAGCACCCTCGCTTGCGCCTCGGCTGACGACGAGCCGTAGGCGATCTCGGCGATCACCGGCAGCTCCTCGGGCGGGATCAGCGGGCGATAGGGGCTGGGCGCCTCGGCGAACGACGCCGGCGCCAGGGCGATGATCTCCAGGTTCTCCGGCACGCCGAGCCGGGGGACGGGCGCCGGCAGGTTCGCCTCGTCGAAGCGGAGCAGGCAGCCGTCGTTCTCGTAGCCGATCAGCGGGAGCGCGTCGCCGATGACGTCGCCATAGTAGAGGTCGCAGCCTTCCAGCGCCCAATGCCGGTCGCGGTAGACGGTGTAGCCGCCCTGCCCCCTGGCAGCGCACAGCCCCAGGCGGTGATAGCCGGCGAAGATGAAACTGAGGCCAGTGGTGCGCGCTTCCGGATCGTCGAACGCCGGGTGCGACCACAGGTGCGTGCCGGCGGCGGGGTCGGCATCGGCGGCGGGATCGCGCTGGAAGCCCTTCCACTTGTGGCAGATCAGGGTGCGGCCCTCATCCTCCCAGCGCACCTTCCAGAAACAGGTGTTGCCGGAAAAGATCGCCAGCCGCCCGCCCCGATCGACGAAGCCATCGATCGCCGCGCGCTGCGGCCCCGACCAGTATTCGCTGTGTCCGACCAGCACGACCACGCCATACGGGTCCAGCGCCGACGGCTCGGCATCGAGGTCGTAATCGGTGAGATAGTCGAGGGCGATACCTTCGTTTTCCGCCCAGGTTACAAAGAGATGCTCCCATTTATTCAAGTAGCCGGCCGAGCCGTCGTAGGGGCTCTGGCTGTGAGCGCGCGACCAGACCGGATCGGCGCCGGCCCAGCTCGGCTCCTCGAAGCCGCGCTTGCGCAAGTTGACCAGCCGCGGCATGTCCGCTGGCGGCGCCAGCAGCAGCGGCGGGAGGGGCCGCTGGCTCGAGAGCACGCCGAGCGCCCCGGCCATCGCCTCGGGCAGCCGCTTCTCGCGCCGCATCAGCGCGCCGACATCGCAATAGGCGCTGCGCCCGCCCCAGTAGTTGTAGGCGTGCAGGGTGTTGGTGGTCAGCACCAGCACCATCCGCGAGCCCGGCGCGCCGAGCGGGGCTTTGATGCAGACGAAGTGGTGGGCGTCCTCGCCGTCGGGCGCGGTGAGGACGACGTCGTAGTAGCCAGGGCGCCAACCGGTCCCGATCTCGACCTCGGCGCACGCCGGCCAGCCGCAGCCGTTGCGATCGGCCTCCGGCGGCGTCGGATGATCGCCGACCTCGATGTCGCGCGTCAGCACCACCTCGCGGCCGGCGCCGACGCGGGCGATCTGCAGCCTGCAGTGCGGCGCGGACGCCGAGGCGTGCAGCGAGAACCGCTCGCCGGGGCGAAGGCTGAGGCGGTCGGTGTAACAGGCGATCATGCGGTGCTCTCCCGCGCCCACTTAGCGGGCGCGGCGGCGGCCTGGGAAGCCGAGAAGACCGCTGCGCCTCCGATCAGGTCGGAGGCGCCTTCGCCAGGTCCAGCGTTTCGCGGACCCGGATGCCGAGCTGATCGAAGGTGAAGGGCTTTGAGATCAGCTGCACGCCAGCGTCCAGGCGGCCCTGGTGGACGATCGCGTCGCGCGAGTATCCCGTAGTGAAGAGCACCTTCAGGCCGGGCCGCAGGACGACCGCCTGGTCGACCAGAACGCGCCCGCTGATGCCGGGCAAGACCACGTCGGTAAACAGCAGGTCGATCCGCGACTCCGCTTCCAGGAGGGCCAGCGCCGCCTCTCCGTCGCTGGCTTCGAGAACCTCATAGCCGAGTTCCGTCAGGCTCATCACGCTGTAGGCTCGGACATCGTCGTTGTCCTCGACCACCAGCACGACCTCGCCCTCTCTGGCGGGCGGCGACTGCGCCTCCGGCGTGGACTCGGTGGCCCCAGCGCCGGTGTGGCGGGGGAAATACAGCTTCACCGTCGTGCCCTGGTCCGGCTCGCTGTAGATCGTGATGTGGCCGCCGGACTGCTTGACGAAGCCATAGACCATGCTGAGGCCAAGCCCCGTGCCGCGGCCGACTTCCTTGGTGGTGTAGAAGGGCTCGAAGGCCTTCGCCAGGGTCTCCTTGGTCATGCCAACGCCGGTGTCGGACACGGCCAGCACCGCGTACTGGCCGGGCCGCACCTCCGCGTCCGTGGCCGAATAGGAGGCGTCGAGATAGGTGTTCGCGGTCTCCATGGTCAGCTTGCCGCCGCCGGGCATCGCGTCCCTCGCATTCACCGCCAGATTCAGGATCGCGCTCTCAAGCTGGTTCTGATCGACTTCCACCTGCCACAGCCGCGGCGCGAGCACGCCCTCCAGCTCCACCGCTTCACCCAGGGTGCGGTGCAGCAGTTCGGTCATGTTGCGCGCGAGGATGTTCAAATCGGTCGGCGTCGGCAGCAGCGGCTGGCGGCGCGAGAACGCCAGCAGGCGCGAGGTCAGGTTGGCGGCGCGTTCTGCGGCGTGGATCGACATGTCCAGCGCGCGGGTGCGCCGCACCGTCTCATGCGGCTCGCTGCGCTTGAGCACATCGAGGCCGCCGATGATCACCGTCAGCAGGTTGTTGAAGTCGTGGGCGACGCCGCCGGTGAGCTGGCCCACCGCCTCCATCTTCTGGGACTGGAACAGCGCCTCGCGCGCCTGCTCCAGCTCGCGCTGCGTCTCGCGGCGCTCGGTGAGGTCGCGGGTGATCTTGGCGAAGCCGACGACCTTGCCGTCATCGTCTCGGATGCAGTCGATCACGATGTGGGCCCAGAACCGGCTGCCGTCCTTGCGCACGCGCCAGCCCTCGGTTTCCCAGCGCCCGTCGCGCTCGGCCGTCGCCAGCCCAGCCGCCGGCGCCCCGGCGGCGCGATCCTCCTCGGTGTAGAACACAGAGAAATGCTGGCCGATGATCTCGTCCGCCCGATAGCCCTTGAAGCGCTCGGCGCCGGCGTTCCAGCTCGAGACCACGCCGCACGGATCTAGCATGTAGATCGCGTAGTCGGTGATCGCATCGACCAGCAGCCGGTAGCGCCGCTCGTCCGCGCGAGCGGCTGGCGGGGGCGGCTTTAGCTGTTCCATCGATTACTCAAACGCGCGACCGCCGGTTTGGCGCCGGCGCCGCGCGCACAAAGGCGTCAAGCCTCGGTCGCGTAGTGGATGTACATCGACTGGATGCCGATCTTGCCCGGCCCGGTGAAGCGGTTGACCACCAGGTTGAAGCTGGCGCCGAAGATGCCGGAGGTGATGCGATCGACGATGGTGTCCATGCGCACCGTGGTCTCCTTGTAGAGCCAGCCGCCCGGCTCGACGTCGATGGTCTCGCCGGCGGCCAGCTCCTTCTCGAACACGTTGCCGTAGCCGTGCAGCCACAGGATGCCGTCGCCCTTGTGGCTGTGGAACTTGTCGATGAAGAAGCCGGTGCCGCCGAACAGCATGTTGGCGACGCCCTTGAGGCGGGTGAACGAGTAGTCGATGGCGTCGGTGGCGGCGAGGAACTGGTGCTCGCGCACCTCCAGCTCGCGCCCCTGCGGCAGGTGGATCGGCACGATGTGGCCGGCGCCGTCGCGGCTGAAGGCGATCATGCCGGGGCCCGACGCCTCGGTGACGAAGATCTGCATCCCCGCCATCATCCGCTTCAGCGCGCCCTGCATCGTCTTCAGCTTGATGACGATGGTCGAGTGCTTCCACAGCAGGATGTGGTGCTCGAAGTAGATCGCGGTGCGGCTGACATCGACCGTCAGCACCGGCACCAGCTCGCCGTCGATGTGGTAGGTCACCCCGCCGAACGTCTCGTTCTCGGCGCTGGTCGGCATCAGTTTCGGCAGGTCGGGCATCGGCGCTCCTCCACGGCGGCGGACCGAGGCGGCCGCCCCGGGGGGGATAGTGGCCCAGAGAGCGCGTCACCGGAAGCGACCAGGCGATCACTAAACGTCCTTCTCCCCTTGCGGGAGAAGGTGGCCGCGAAGCGGTCGG
>DATNIH010000162.1:0-2200 GCA_035604515.1 Caulobacteraceae bacterium
GAAGACGCGCTCGTCAATCGGCTCGATCCGGTTGAGCGCCTCCGCGACATAGGTGAGCAGGACCTTCGGATCGTTGTCTCGTTCGTCGACCGACACCCAGGCGAAAGACTGGCCGTTGCGCTCGGCCCACTGCGACAAGACCGTCGTCTTGCCGTAGCCCGGCGGTGCAACCACCGAAACGATCGGACCCTGGTCGCACCGCGCCAGCCGTTCGATCAGCAACGAACGATGCACTGTGCCATACCGCATCAGCGGACGGCGGAGCTTCGACGTGAGCAGATCGGACACCGGGCCACGCGGACGGCGCAACAGGGCCTCGTGCTCACGCACGTCGCTGTCCCCCATGCCGTCAGCCGTGCCTCAGAAAGATCTGCAGCTCCATGATCGGGCCTGCAGCAGCGTGTTCGTTTATCACTTTATGATAACACGCAGCCATAGGGCGCAAGTTGCCGCATCAGGACTCTAGGTACCTGATGGCGGCGATGACGCGGCGGTTGTCGCTGTCGGAGGGGGCCAGGCCGAGCAGCCGGCTGGGGCGGTGCGGCCGCCTCCCAGCCGACGAATGAGAGCATCAGGGTAGAGGCCGCCCGGCCGACGGACATCCAGCCCTGCGGGGCGAACGGGGTCCAGTTTGCTGGCCTTGCCGCGGGCGCCGAGCCGGCCACCGCGGTCACCACCACGGCGATCAGCAGGGCGACCAGCAGCAGCTGGGCCAGCGCGCTCGCGCGAACCCCGCCGAGCGCCAGGCCGAGCACCGCGAGCAGCAGCCCGGCCGCGACGGCGGCGCGTTACCGGAGGGAAGGCCAACCGGCGCACACGGCCCAAAGGCTCTGATCGAGAGGACCTTCGGCTCTTAGGCGCTTCCCCGGCGTTGCCCTACCGTCGGGAACGCGGTGTCTCCCGGCGTCAGCCTGGGCGAGCCCGCCGCTACCGACCGAATTGTTATCTTTACGTGCGCACGAGGGCGAAGTAGCGTCGGAGGAGCCCTGCGCAGCGCCGCACCGAGGAGGCACGGAGAATGACCGCACAGGAAACGGCGTGGCAAGCCGCGGAATCAGCTGCGGCGGCGCTGGCCCCGGATGCCGACGCGCTCGCGTCAGTGGATGCGGCGGGGCTGGGCGCTTCCACGTTGGCGGTGATGCGGCGCGCCGCGGGGAAACCTGCCGCCACGGCCTCCGCTGCGCTGCGCTACTGGACCGGCGTCGCGATGGCCGGGCCGGTCGCCGCGGCCCGCTGGATGGGCATGGCGGCGGCGCCGCCGATTCCCGTGCCGGAGGGCGACAAGCGGTTCGCGGACCGGGCGTGGACCGATAATCCGGCCTTCTTCGCCATCCGGCAGGCGCACCTGGCGGCGGCGCGCCTGGCCAGCGACCTGCTCGAGGCCGGGGCGGGGAACGCCTTGGACGACGCCAAGGCCGCGCTCGCGACTACCTTCCTGATGGATGCGCTCGCGCCGACGAACTTTCTGCCGACCAACCCGGCCGCGCTCAAGCGGGCCTTTGAGACCGGCGGGGCCAGCCTGGTCGCCGGGGCCAGCCACTTCGTCGACGACATGCTCAACAACGGCGGCCGGCCGCGTCAGGTCGACACCCGGCCGTTTCGGGTCGGCGACAACCTCGCCGCGACCCCCGGCAAGGTCGTGTTCAAGAACGACCTGATGGAACTCATCCAGTACGCGCCGCAGACGCCCCAGGTCCACGCGGTACCGGTGCTGGCCAGCCCGCCGTGGATCAACAAGTACTACGTCATGGACCTGGCCCCCGGCCGCAGCTTCCTGGAATGGGCGGTCCAGCACGAACGCACCGTGTTCGCGATCTCCTACCGCAACCCGGATTCCTCCATGCGCGGCGTGACCCTGGACGACTACCTCATCCACGGCCCGCGGGAAGCGCTCGACGTCATCGCCGAGATCACCGGCGCGCCCAAGATCGACATCATCGGCTTGTGCCTCGGCGGCGCCCTGACCGCCATGCTGGCGGCCTACCTCACCGAGAAGGGCGACGACAGGATCGGCTCGATCACGCTTCTCAACACCCTGCTGGACTACAGCGAGCCTGGCATCCTCGGCATCTTCACCGACGAGAAGACGGTGGCCCGGCTGGAGAAGCAGATGGCGGAGAAGGGCGTCCTGGAGGGGAGCCAGATGGCGGGCACCTTCGACATGCTGCGCGCCAACGACCTGATCTTCAACTACGTGGTC
>DATNIH010000163.1:0-16979 GCA_035604515.1 Caulobacteraceae bacterium
TGACCGATGATCTAATCAAAATCCACACGGCGCTGTTCTCGCTCAGGTTTGATCGAGGCATGTCGCAGGACGAACGGTTCAGGCGCTGGCCAATTCTTGCCGACGCATGGCGATATAAACCTCTCTCACAGCGGAGTGGGCGTCCCAAGAGTCAGGATCAAAGTGAATCTCGACAAGGGGGAGCGCGGAGACGCCGGCCCAAACCATCGCCTCCGTAACCTCAATCTCTGCCGGCCTGTCACGCTCGGCTAGGGTGAGTCGGGGGGCCTGTTCCGTCAAGTGCATATATCCCCCCAGAGGGAGAGGGAGGGTGAGGGGTTACGGCCTCTCCGACTAGCTACTCTGCCCAACGGCAAGCGAGCGTGTGCCGGAGGCAGACCGCGGCTAAGGTTGCGGCCGCAAGCGACCGAGGGCGGCATGGGTGGACGAGACGGCGAACCGAGCATCAGGCTGGCGGCGACGGCCGCCGACTACGAGGCGTTCGGCCGGCTCTGCCGCGCCTATTTCGACTGGGGCCGCGCGCGCTATCGCGACGTGCCGTGGTTCGTCGACGAGGTGTTCGGCCACCAGTCGTTCGCCGACGAGCTCGACGCCCTTTCGTCGAAGTACGGCCCGCCGGCCGGGCGCACGATGATCGCCGAGACCGATGAGGGCGCCGTCGCCGCCGGCGCCTGGCGGCGGTTCGCCGACGGCGTTTGCGAGCTCAAGCGCCTCTACGTGTCCGACAGCGCGCGCGGCCTCGGCCTCGGCCGCCAGCTCACCGAAGCCCTGATCGCGTCCGCGAAAGCGGCCGGCTTCACCCAGATGCGCCTCGACACCGGCGACCGCCTGACCGAAGCCATCGCGCTCTACGAATCCATGGGTTTCGAGCGCATCGCCCCCTACCAAACCTACCCCGCCCGCCTGATGCCCCACCTGGTCTTCATGCAACGCCCGATCTAGCGAGGCGGCGCCTTCCACACCTCTCCCATAGGGGGGAATTATCCCTTTTACGTAGTATGGACAAGCGCTAGTGTCCAAACTGCGTGACAGGCCGGCGCTATGGGCGGCTTCCAAGGAGCTTGTGCGTCTCGGATTCGATTCCATCGAGAGCTTCTTTAGTAAAGCCGCCCATCAGCGACAGAATCCCCGCTGCTGGCCCCGAGAGTTGGGAGTCCTCGTTGTAGAGGGCTACGAACATGGAAAATTGGAGGCTGTAGTTAGGCTTGATGCCGGGCCGCAGCATAGCGGCTTCGAGCTCGTTTTTCTCGCTGTTCCACTTTCCGAGCGGGACTCCCGTTGTGCCGAACCCCTCGAAGGATTTCACCTGAACAACTCCGGTGCTGCTGGTCGCCATCGGCGACAGCACGCGGTGTTTGTTCGCGCCGGAAATCTTGTTCATGGCCCACAGAAGGTTAGGCGTGTTCGCTCCGCGGTGAGGGTGCAGCCCTCGGATGAAGTTCACGACTTCGGGCGCCACGCGTTTGCAGACATTGGCGATGCGGCGTTCAAGGTCTTCTGCATTCTCGCCGAAGGGGAAGTAAGTATCTCTCGGCATCTTGCCTGTGAGCGCGAGGACGCTGGCGCACAACGCCTGGTCCAAAGAGTGCCGCAAGTTGTTCACAACGTCGGCGCAGACCGTGGCGAGGCTTCCGGGGACCTTGGCCGTGAAGCGGATCACGTACGTATCCCAGCCGGGATTCGCCTCCTTATCGATGAATTGGGTGTATGGCTGGCGATCAAAGAAGGCGCTCTCGCGCTTTGCGAAGTCCGCGAGGTGTTCCTTCGCGCGGTCTAGGAGTAGCTTCGGGCTTTCGAACGGGTCGTCGTCCATGACCGATAAGCAGCCGCCTCCTGAACCCGGCGCATGGGATCGCTTCACCCACGCAGTCGATGTGGCGCTCCACACGCCCGCCAAGCATCGGAAGCCGAAAGACAAGGCGGAGTCGAGTCCGCCATCTAAGCGCTCGCCCGACGCGTGAAGCGGCAAGTCGTCGGTCTGTCTGCGATTGGAGCCGTTCTGGCGCTAGCAGCTTGTTCGGATGGTCCGACATTCGCGGAGCGGATGAACTACCTGGCAGCGTCCATGAATCGATCTTCTTCTGATGTACCGGCAAACCAAGAAGCGCCTGCCCCATCGGCCGCGCAGCCGACGCTCGGTGCCTGTTTCAAGATCGGCGAAGTGCAGTCCACCGTGACGCGGATATGCGAATACAACTGCACTGGAACAGCGTACGCGACCACGATTGGCGTTACTGACCTTTGTCCGCTCACCATTCAGCGATAGCGAAGATGACCGATGAAATAGATCTGATCATAGACCTGGGCGCGCGTGTCGCGGCGCTCGAAACCGTCATCAAGACGGTGATTGGGCTGCAACTCGCATCTAGGGTGAAGGACCCAAGCGATCTGACGAAGGTGGCTGACCTTGCGCGTACGCTAAGCGCGCGTCTTCAAGCGGCGGCCGATCTGCAACTTGCCAGCTTGGACCCAGCGATCAAACCGCACAGCACCGAGATGTACCGCGTTATGCGGGAGACGGTGGCTCGATGTTTTGATCAGCCAGCGGATCAGATGGCCGAGATGGCGAAGATTGCTCTTGAGATGATGGAGCCAGCCACCGACACCAAACAGTAGCCATCATCTCGGCCCAATCTGGCGGAAGCTCAGTGAGCGCTGGGGGAATAACAGTGTTCATAGCTAATTGCCTCGCGTAGGTTCACCCACGCGAGCTAGAGCGCTTCGCAATGCGACAGTGGCGGGGTGCCAGCCCCGCCCGTCACTTCGATTCTACATCATCGAACGGCAATTCCAACTGGTCGGGATCAAGCGGCTCGCGCCACTTGTGCTCAGGCTTGGGCGGCTTCGGCGCGTCCACCAGTCCGCCGATAGGTGAGGCGCTTGCCAACGATGCCCGGGATTGAAGCGTCAAAGCGCAGGCTGTCAGAGAAGCCCAGCGCCGTGCGGGTGTTGTAGCGATAGTCAAACTCCCCGACGTAGCGCTTCAGGTGTTGCGCGGAAACGTGGTGGAATGTGCCCGTGATGCCGCGTTTCAGGATGGCGAAGTAGCTTTCGACGGTGTTGGTCGTGGCGTCGCCGCGCACGTATTCGCCGATGCCGTGGTTCACAACGTCGTGGCTCAGGAACATCGGGCCGACCAAGCGATACTGGCCTTCGCCGTCAGTCATGAGGCGCGTCTTGTGAACGTCGGCGATCTGTTCCTCTAAGACGCCGCGCAGGTTCCGGGCGCTGATATCGGTCATGTGACGCGAGCGGACTTTCCCGCCGCGCTCGACCAGGGAGAAGACCATTTCCTTGCCGACACCGCCGATATGCTGGCTGTCGCGCTTGGCCTTGTGCTTGTTGCGCTCCTTGCCGCCGACGTAGCTTTCGTCCGCCTCAATCGTCTTGCCCTCGCCGCCGATCTGCGAGCCGTCGTGCTCGCGCAGGCTCTCGCGGATGCGATGGCAGAGAAACCAAGCCGTCTTGTAGGTGACGCCCATCATGCGGCTGATCTGCAAGGCGCTCATGCCCTTCTTGGACGCCATCATGAGATGCGTCGCGCCCAGCCACTTGTGCAGGGGAACGTGGCTGCGCTCGTACAGCGTCCCGACCGTGACCGTGAACGGCTCGCGGCAAGCGTTGCACTGATAGAGGCCGGCGCGCGTCGTCTTGCCGTTCATGAGCGTGGCTTGGGCCACAACGCCGCACTTCGGGCAAATCGGACCATCGGGCCACAGCCGAGCCTCCAGCCACGCGCGGGCCTTGTCCTCGTTGTGGAAGATCGGATTGGAAAAGTCGTTGTCGCGCATTGCGGTGGGCCTCGTTTTGTTCGAGAATCCTACCACTAGATGATACTATGTCAAAGGGATAATTCCCCCCATAGGGAGAGGGAGGGGCCCCGAGCGAAGCGATGGGGAGGGTGAGGGGTTACGGCCTCTCGGATTATCCTGAAGCGGCGTACGCCGGCGCTCGCGAGCCGGATCGAGAGCGGTGAGCGTGAGGCTCGCTGGCCACGTCTCCGGCGAGCCGGCGCCCATGCGCGGCTTCGGCGCCGTCCGGCCCGCGCTAAGCTTTCCGCTGACCGCGCCTCTATCGTGCCAATATGTCCTCGCCGCAGCGCAACGGCATTCATGGGCTTTTGAGGAGGCGGACGCTCGTCCACCCCGAACGTTGATCGGGGACCACCACCACCATCACCACCACCACACTAGCGTCCAGTAGTCTCCTCGAACGTCCCGAGTGCCGATTGCGCCGCGGCTCCCCCTTCCGGGCGAGCTCGCGGCCGCGCGCCCGTGCCCTACGGCCTGAACCCGAACCCCCGCGGCCTCAGCGCGTCCGGCGCACACACCAGCCTCCACGCTTGTTCCACCCACTCGCAGACCAACCTCCGCGTATCGCGCGGGTCGATCATCTCTTCCATCTGGAACCGGTTCAGCGGGCCGATCGGGCCTCGGGCGCTCTCGATCCGGGCGTTGATTTCGGCGCGGAGCGCTGCGGGGTCGGCGGCTTCGGCGAGCTGGCGCTTGTAGGCGGCTTCGATGCCGCCCTCGGGCGGGATGCCGCCGACGTCGGCGGCGGGCCAGACCACGCGGGCATGTACGCCAGAACGCGGGGTTGCATAATTGTTGCCGGCGACGCCGAAGCTGCGGCGCATGATGACGGTGAAGATGGGCGTGGTCGCCTGCGCCGAGGCGATCATCCACTCGCCGCCCTTCCGTATGGTGGCCGTCCGCTCGTGCTCGAGGCCGACGGCGAAGCCCGGATTGTCGCAGAGGTTCAGGATCGGCAGGTGGAAGAGGTCGCAAACGTCGAGCATGCGGGTGAGCTTGTCGCAGCCGTCGGCGGTCAGCGCGCCGCCGTTCGCGTGCCGGCTGTCGGAGGCCAACACCCCCATCGGATAGCCGTTCATGCGGAGAAGGCCGGTGATCTGGTCCGTGCCCCACAAGGGGCCGATCTCGAAGAACGAGCCCGTGTCGGCCATCAGGCGGATGGCGCGGCGCATGTCGAAGGTGGTCGTCCGCTTGCGCGGCACGATGGTGAACAGCTCCTCGTCGCGTTGGCCGGCCGGGTCGGCGGGGTCGGGCGGCAGCACGGGCGGCGGCTCGAACACCGACGACGGCAGGTAGGAGAGGAAGGCCCTGGTCTGCGCCACCGCCTCTTCCTCGGTCTCGGCCAGGTTGTCGACCGCGCCGTTGCGGCAATGGATGCGCCAGTCGCCCAGGTCCTCCTTGGTGATGTCATAGCCCATGGCGTGGGCCACCACCGGCGGGCCGGCCACGAACAGCTGGGCGATGTCACGCACCATGACCGAGAAGTGGCCGAGCACCGCCTTGGCCGCCCCGATGCCGACGACGGAGCCGAGCAGGACGTTGACCACGGGCACGGTCGCCAGCTGTTCGGCGAACATGGACGACCCCAGGTGGCCGGGCAGGAAGGAGCCGCCGCCGCCGGTCGACTCCTTGGCCGCGCTCTCGCCGCTGCGGCTCTGGGTCGGCACCATGGAGGCGACGCTGCCGCCGCCGGAGGAGCCGTCGAGCAGCCGCACGCTCGGGCAGCGCATGGTCAGCGACAGGCGATCGAGATAGCCGCTCTTGGCCCCGATGGCGCCGTCGGAATGGCCGCCGCGGGAGGTGAAGTCGTCGGCGCAGACGACGGTGGCGCGGCCCTCGACCTTGCCCCAGCCGCCGACGTGGTTGGCGGGGGTGAAGTCGGCGACGGCGCCGTCCTCGTCGTAGGAGGCGAAGCCCGCCAGGCTGCCCACCTCGCGGAAGGAGCCGGGGTCTAGGAGCAGGTCGATGCGCTCGCGGCAGGTGAGCTTGCCGCGGTCGCGCTGGCGGACCACGCCGGGGTCCTTCGAGCCGGGGGCGAAGCGGGCGTGGGCGATGTCCGTGAGCGCCGCGACCTCGGCCATCATCGGGGCCCAGCTGTCCTCGCCGTAAGTGCGCGGCTTGCGCGCGTCGCCGTCGTTGGCGCAGGGAACGATGGTGGCGACGACCTGGCCGGCGGCCACGGCCGCGCCAACCTCGCCGGGCTCGATGGCGTTGATCACCCCGGCGCAAGGGGCGGTGACGGCGGTCTCCATCTTCATGGCGCTGACCACCATCAGGACGTCGCCGGCTTCGACCACGGCGCCGGCGGCGACGGCGACCTCGATCACCGCGCCGGCCATCGGCGCCTCGATCCCCTCCTCGCCGTGGGCGACGGGCAGGGAAGCCAGCGAGAACTGGGCGAAGGCGGGTTCGCGGCGGGCGCCGGCGTGCTCGTCGAGCAGGGCGAGGACGGGGGAGGGGTTGGGGGTGGGGGGCGCGCTGAGCTCCGGATGCTCGGCGAGCAGGCTGGTGCGGGCGTCGCCGGCGCGGACGTCGTCATTGGCCAGGATCTCGCGCAGCTGGGCGAGGTTGGTGGGCAGGCCGGCGATCTGGAACTCGTCCAGCGCCCGCAGCGTCCGCTCGAGCGCCGAGGCGAGGGTCCCGTCCGAATGGGACGTCGCGATCACCTTGGCGAACATCGGGTCGAACTGCGGCGGGGGGGTCAGGCCCGCATAGCCGCAGGCGTCGACGCGGACGCCGGGGCCGCTGGGCTCCTTGTAGGCGGTGATGGTCCCGGCGCCGGTCGCCGCGACGCGCGCCTGCACGGCGTACCCGCGCGTGGCCGGTGGCTCGGCGAGGCGGAGCTGGGCCAGGGTTTCGCCGGCCGAGATGCGGAACTGGGCCTCGACCACGTCGACGCCGGTGACGGCTTCGGTGACGGTGTGCTCGACCTGGATGCGCGGGTTGCACTCAATGAAGTAGTGCTGGCCGGATGCCGGATCGACCAGGAACTCGACGGTGCCGGCGTTCTGGTAAGGGGCGGCTCTGGCCAGCGCCAGCGCGTCGTCGAGGATGCGTTGGCGCAGGGCGGGTTTGAGGTTCGGCGCCGGCGCGATCTCGACCAGCTTCTGGTTCCTGAACTGGATCGAGCA
This sequence comes from Caulobacteraceae bacterium, assembly GCA_035604515.1. GTDB lineage: Bacteria > Pseudomonadota > Alphaproteobacteria > Caulobacterales > Caulobacteraceae > Acaudatibacter. Next base: position 6,944 of record DATNIH010000163.1, read on the forward strand.
GTCGCGTTCCCAGAGGTGGGTGATGCCGCCGTGCTGGTCGGCCAGCACCTGGACCTCGATGTGCCTGGGCCGCGCGATCAGCTTTTCCAGGAACAGCGTCCCGTCCCCGAACGCCGCCTTCGCCTCGCTGGCGCAGCGGTCGAACGCCGCCGCCAGCTCGGTGGCGTCCTCGACCGCCCGCATCCCGCGCCCGCCGCCGCCGGCCGCGGCCTTCAGCATCACCGGATAACCCAGCCCCTTGGCGACCTTGGCCGCCGTGTCCGCATCGGCCAGCGCCCCCTCGCTCCCCGGCACGGTCGGAACGCCCAGCGACTTCGCCAGCTTCCGCGCCTTGGTCTTGTCCCCAAACAACGCCAGCGTCTCAGGCGAGGGGCCGATGAACTTGAGCCCCGCCTTGGCGCACGCGGCCGCGAACGCCGCGCTCTCGGCGAGGAACCCATACCCCGGATGCACGCAATCGCACCCGGTCGCCTTCGCCGCCGCGATCAGCGCCTTGATATCGAGGTACGCCGCCACCGGATCCTTGGACGCGCTGGGAAGCTCCCGCGCCTGATCCGCCACCCTCACATGCAGCGCCTGCGCATCCGCCGCCGCATAAACCCCTACTGCCTCGACCCCAAGCCCCTGCGCCGCCCGCGCAACCCGGATCGCAATCTCCCCCCGATTGGCGATAAGCACGCGCTGGAACAATCCTCAGGCCTCCACCTTCCCCTTACGTTGCCTTGCCGAGTGCGCCCAAGGCAAGCACGCTCCCAAACCTCTCCCAAAGGGAGAGGGAGGGGCCCCGAGCGTAGCGACGGGGAGGGTGAGGGGTTACGGCCTCTCGGATTATCCTGAAACGGCGTACGCCCTCATCCTCCCACGCTGCCGCGTGGGCCCCTCCTTCTCCCCCGGGAGAAGTCTGGGAGGGACGGGAGAGGGCGGGAGTTCTGGGGTTTGGCGCCTCGCTGCACTCGCGCTATCGTTGCAATATGGCCAGGGCCAACCTCAACCCCCGCACCGTACGTGCGCGCGAACTGCGCCAGTCCTCCACCGACGCCGAAAAGGCCCTCTGGTCGCTCGTGCGCAACCGGAAGATCGCCGGCTGCAAGTTCCGCCGGCAGGTGCCGATCGATCGCTTCTTCGCCGACTTCGCCTGCCTCGAGCGGCGCCTGGTCATCGAGCTCGACGGCGGCCAGCATGCTGAGCAGGCGCCCTATGACGCCGCGCGCACCGCTTCGCTGGAAGCGGCGGGGTGGACTGTCCTGCGGTTCTGGAACAGCCAGCTGCTCGAACACCCGGAGGGCGTGGCCCGCACGATCCACGAGACGCTTGAACTGGCGAGGCCCTAGCTCCCAACCCCTCCCGCCGCCACCGCGCTTGTGCTTGAAGCGCTGTAACCCCTCACCCTCCCCATCGCTTCGCTCGGGGCCCCTCCCTCTCCCTGTGGGAGAGGTGTTGGAGCTTCGCTCCCTAACGCAGCTCCATGCCCGGCATCGTCCCTTCGCCGCGCCATTCCGCCAGCTTTTCGAAGAACCTGAGCGGGCCGGCGCCGTACATGTCGGAGAAGAAGCCGCTGCGGTTTCCGGGGGCGCCTTCGGAGTTGTAGTAGCCGGGGGTGCATTCGGCGTAGAAGCGCTGGCCCATGCGGGCGAGGCTGCGAACCTCCTGCACGTAGGCGTCCTCGGCTTCGGCGGTCGGCTCCAGAACGCGAGCGCCCGCCTCGCACGCCGCCTTGACCATGTAGGTCACGTGGTCGGACTGCTCCCTCAGGGCTTGCGGCACGCTGATGGTGATGGCGGTCTGGGTGAAGCCTAGGAAAAAGCAGTTCGGGAACCCGTGGCTGGTCAGGCCGTGCAGCGTGCGCAGGCCATCGCCCCAGTGCTCGGTCAGCGTCAGCCCGTCGCGCCCCGTGATCTCGTATCCCGCCCGCCGCGTGTAGCTCGTCCCCACCTCGAACCCCGTCGCGAAGATCAGGCAGTCGACCTCGTACTCGCGCCCGTTGGCGATCACGCCACGCTCGCTCAGCCCCTCGACGCCCTTCCCGTCGGTGTCGACCAGGTGCACGTTCGGCCGGTTGTAGGTCTGCAGGTATTCGTCGTGGAAGCACGGCCGCTTGCAGAACTGGCGGTACCAGGGCTTGAGCTTCGCCGCCGTCTCGGGGTCGTGCACGAGCGCGTCCACCCGCGCCCGCACCTGGTTCATCTTGCGGTAGTCGGCGATCTGCATCACCTCGGCCCGCTCGACGTTGTCGAGCTTGCGGCCGAGCTTGCGGGCGATCTGTTTGGCCGCCGTGCCGGTCAGGTTCCTGAAGATGTCGGTCCAGCCGTCGTGGACCATGTCCTCGTCCTGGTCGCCGCCGGCAACGAGGATGTTGAAGTTGTCCTGGCGGCGTCTTTGCCAACCCGGCGTGAGCGAAGCCGCCCAGGCCGGGTCGGTTTCGGCATTGTTGCGCACGTCGACGGAGGAGGGGGTGCGCTGGAAGACGTAGAGCGCCTTCGCCCATTCGCCGAGGTGCGGCACGCACTGGATGGCCGTCGCCCCGGTGCCGATGATCCCGACCCGCTTGTCGGCGAGGCCCGTAAGCCCGCCCTCGGAGCTGCCGCCGGTGCAGCGATAGTCCCAGCGGCTGGTGTGGAAGGTGTGGCCCTTGAAGTCGTTGATGCCTGGGATGCCGGGCAGCTTCGGCCGGCTGAGCGGCCCGTTCGCCATCGCCACGAACTGGGCGGTGAAACGGTCGCCGCGCGAGGTGGTGATCACCCAGGCGCCTGCCGCCTCGTCCCACGTCAGTCCGGTGACCGCGGTCTGCAGCAGCGCGTCGTCGTAGAGCCGAAAGTGGCGGGCGATGGCGCGGCTGTGCTCGAGGATCTCCGGCGCGAACGAGTACTTGTGCTTCGGCATGTAGCCGAGCTCTTCGAGCAGCGGCAGGTAGCAGTAGCTCTCCACGTCGCACATCGCGCCGGGATAGCGGTTCCAGTACCAGGTGCCGCCGACGTCGCCGGCGCTCTCGACCATGCGGATCTTGTCGAACCCCGCCTCGCGCAAGCGCGCGCCCATGAGCAGGCCCCCGAACCCGCCGCCGATGACGGCGATGTCGACATGGTCGAACACCGGCGCCCGCGTGAACCCCGGCTCGACGTAGGGGTCGTCGATGTAGTGGGAGAACTCGGCCTTGACCTCGACGTACTGGCCGATGCCGTCCTCGCGCAGGCGCTTGTCGCGCTCTGCCAGGTACTTCTCGTGCAGCGCGTCCGGATTGAAATCGATCTCCCCCACCACCGCGGCAATCTCAGGACTGATGGTCATGGGGGTCTCCTCGGGCGTTCTCGCTGCAGGTTGCCGTCTCGCTATGCGCGAAGCAAGCCGCGCATCCCATAGGGAGAGGAAGGGGCCCCGAGCGAAGCGACGGGGAGGGGGTGAGGGGTTACAGCGGTGCAGGCAAACCCCTTGCGGGGCTTGGGCCGGCCTCGGCGCCGCCGGCTAATCCGAGAGGCCGTAACCCCTCACCCTCCCGCACGGCTTCGCCGGCGGGCCCTCCCTCTCCCCATGGGAGAGGCGTGGGTCACTCGAACAAGAAGTGCTTCTCCAACTCCCCGCGGATCGACTGCATGTGGGTGTAGTACTGGAAGAAGCCGCCGTTGTAGTTGCCGTCCTGCCTGCGGTTGAACTCGCCTTCGAAGTTGTAATAGCCGGGGGTGCAGTCGGCGTTGCGGGACGTCTTGCCGCGGTGGGCGATCACCTCCTGCACCCACCACTCCTCGGTGTCGGGTCGCACGTCGATCGCGTCTGCCCCATGCTCGCGCGCCATCTTGATGCACTCGGCGATGTGGTCGCCCTGGCACTGCAGCATGAAGGTGAGGTTGAACTGGAACGAGGCCTGGTAGCCGCCCATGATGAAGAGGTTCGGATACCCGTGGGTGTGCACGCCGAAGAGGGTGCGCATACCCTCGGCATAGGTCTCGTTGATCTCCCGCCCGTCGCGGCCCCGGATCTCGTTGTAGATGCCGGTCATCTGCACCTCGAAGCCGGTGGCGTAGATCAGAAGGTCGAGCGGGTAGGTGACGCCCTCGAACACCGGCCCCTCCGGCCCGATCTCGGTGATCCCCTTGCCGTGGGTGTCGATCAGATGGACGTTCGGCCGGTTGTAGGCCGGCAGGTATTCGTCGTCGAAGCACGGCCGCTTGCACATGAACATGTACCAGGGCTTGAGCGCGTCGGCGGTGGCCTTGTCCTTTACGATCTCGTCGATGCGCCGGTGGATGCGCATCATGTGGTCGATGTTCTCGTTCTCCTGCCGGCGGATCTTGTCTTCGCGGGCGAGCTGATTGAGCTCGGCCTTGTGCTGCAGGTCCACGTCGCGGCCGCGGATGTGCTTCATCCGCCTGGCCTGCTGCCAGCCGGGCTGCAGCTTGGCGACCCACGCCGGGTCGGTCTCGCGGTCGTTGCGCGGGTCGATCCCCGAGGGCGTGCGCTGGAAGACGTAGAGGGCCGCGGCGGTCTTCGCCAGCCGCGGGATGGCCTGCACGGCGCTCGCGCCCGTGCCGATGATGCCGACCACCTTGTCCGACAGGTTCTCGAGGTTCTCGCCGGTGTAGCCGTAGTCCCAGCGCGAGGAGTGGAAGGACTTGCCGCGGAAGCGCTCCATGCCCTCGATCTTCGAGAGCTTTGGCTTCGACAGCGTGCCGTTGGCGCAGACGACGAACTTGGCGCGCATCTCGTCGCCGCGGTCGGTGCGCAGGATCCAGAGCTTGGCTTTGTCGTCCCAGGTGGTCGAGAGGATCGTCGTCCCGAATACCGCCAGCTCGTAGAGGTCGTAGCGGCGCGCGATCGCCTGGCAGTGGGCGAAGATCTCCGGCCCCTTGCCGTAGAGGCGTGATGGCACGACGCCCATTTCGTCGAGCAGCGGCAGATAGTCGATCGCCGGCACGTCGCAGGCCGCGCCCGGATAACGGTTCCAGTACCAGGTGCCGCCGACGTCGGCCCCGCGTTCGACGATGCGGATGCTTTCGACCCCCCGCTCGCGCAGGCGCGCGGCGGTCAGGAGCGCGGAGAAGCCGCCGCCGATGAAGAGGACCTCGACGGTGTCGGTGATCGGCGCGCGCGGCTTGACCTCCTCGGCGTGCGGGTCCTTCGCATAGTCGGCCAGGACGCCCGTGAGATCGGAGATGTACTGCCGCGTCCCCTCCGGCCGGTACTTCAGCCGGATATCGCGCGCTTCGGCGAACTTCGCCTTGATCCCCTCGTAGTAGGCCTGCGGAATCTCACTGATCGGCCCCTGGTCGTCCGCCATCCTCGGCGCTCCCTCGTCGCGTTTGGGCTCAGGTTGCCGGCTCAAGCGTCGCGAGGCAAGCGCTCCGCAAACCTCTCCCTCTCTGGGAGAGGTCTTGGTTGCGCGGCCGCGTCAGCGGCCGTGCTTTGGCCGGTGCTTGCGAGCCTGGCTCGCCCAGGCGGCGAAGTCAGAGTCCTGCGTCACGCCTCGATGCAGCGTGACGGTGGCGTACTTTCGGCGCCCTGGGATCTTGCGGACCGAGAGATGCGAGCCGCCCGCGCGGTAGTTGGCGACCTCGGCGCCTTCCCGGTGGATGCGTCCGTGGGCGACGGGCGCCAGATGCCGGCTCTGGACGGAGGCGTCCAGCGAAGCCGCGAGCACCGGAGCGGCGATCGCGGCGATGCAAACGCCCAACCAGACCCGGCCCAACATCGTCGCCATCCTAACGCCCAGCTGGCCCCACGCTAAACCCGCCGCCGGACCCTGCATACAGGCGCCGCCATGCCTGGGGCCTTGCTGAAAACACTGAATGTCTGTAACCCACCGCGCCATGGCAGCCGCTCGCGCGCTTCTTCTGCTCGGCCTTATCAGCCCCTGGACGCTCTAGGGGCCGCGCTTCGTCGCGGCCGGGCGTGCAGGGGAAAATGACCCGCCGCCCATCAAAGCAAAGCCAGACGAGCCACCCGAAATGACCACCCAACCCACCCCCGACGGCAAAGACCGCGTCGTCGTCTTCGACACCACCATGCGCGACGGCGAGCAGTCGCCCGGCGCCTCGATGAGCCACGACGAGAAGATCGAGCTCGCCAAGATCCTCGAGGAGATGGGGGTCGACGTGATCGAGGCCGGCTTCCCGATCGCCTCCAACGGCGACTTCGAGGCCGTGCACGCCATCGCCAAGATCGTGACCAACTCCACCATCTGTGGCCTCGCGCGCGCCGGCCCCATGGACATCGAGCGCTGCGCCGAGGCGGTCCGCCCCGCCAAGCGCGGCCGCATCCACACCTTCATCGCCACCAGCCCCGTGCACATGAAGTTCAAGCTGATGATGGAGCCGGAGGCCGTGCTGGACGCGGTGACCTCGTCGGTGACCCTCGCGCGCAACCTCTGCGGCGACGTCGAGTGGTCGGCGGAGGACTCCACCCGCTCGGACCGCGACTTCCTCAAGCGCTGCGTCGAGGCGGCGATCAAGGCCGGCGCCGGCACCATCAACCTGCCGGACACCGTCGGCTACAGCTATCCGGACGAATACGCCGAGATGTTCCGCGACCTGATCGGCTCGGTCCCGGGCGCGGAGGCGGTCGTCTTCTCCACTCACTGTCACAACGACCTCGGCCTTGCGGTCGCCAACTCGATCGCCGGCGTGCAGGCCGGCGCGCGGCAGGTCGAGTGCGCGATGAACGGGCTGGGCGAACGGGCCGGCAACGCGGCGCTCGAGGAGATCGTCATGGCGCTCCGCGTCCGCGGCGACCGGCTGCCTTTCGACACCCGGATCGACACCCCGCACATCACCCGCGCCAGCCGTTATGTCTCGGCGATCACCGGCTTTCCGGTGCAGTTCAACAAAGCGATCGTCGGCAAGAACGCCTTCGCGCACGAGGCCGGCATCCACCAGGACGGTATGCTGAAGAATGCCGAGACCTACGAGATCATGCGGCCCGAGGACGTGGGCCAGGGCGCGACCAACCTCGTGATGGGCAAGCACTCGGGCCGCCACGCCTTCAACGAGAAGCTGAAGGCGCTGGGCTACGAGCTCGGCCAGAACGCGCTCAACGACGCCTTCGTCCGCTTCAAGGCCTTGGCCGACAAGAAGAAGGACATCTACGACGACGACCTGGTCGCGCTCGTCGACGATGCGCTGGCCAAGGGCAGCGAACGGGTGAAGGTTCTCAAGCTGCGCGTGATCGCCGGCACCGAGGGCCCGCAGCTCGCCACGCTCGTGGCCTCCGTCGATGGCGTCGAAAAGCTCGCCGAGGCGACCGGCGACGGGCCGGTGGACGCGGTGTTCAACGCCATCCGCGAGGTCGCCCCGCATGCCGCGGCGCTTCGGCTCTTCCAGGTGCATGCGGTGACGGAGGGCACGGACGCCCAGGCGCTGGTGACGGTGAGGCTCGAGGAGGACGGCGCGATCGCCACCGGCACGGCGTCGGACACCGACACCATGACCGCCAGCGCCAAAGCCTACGTCAACGCATTGAACAACCTCCAGGCCCGGAGGGAAAAGGGTAGGCCCCCCGAAGCCCTGGCGAGCTAGCGCCCGCACACCTCTCCCAGAGGGGGCAACTATCCGGTTGACGTACCACGCCACAAGGGGTAGATTTGGTTCACTGATCAAGGACCAATTCGATGCCTGCCCGCAAGCCCAAGACCGACCTAGCAAACCCGATCTACAACGATGACGACGCGGCCAGGGCGCACCTAGAGCGCCTTCTGTGGCCGCACGGGCCTGTCTGCCCGCGCTGTGGCGTGGTCGGCAATGCGGTGCTGCTCAAGGGCAAGAGCACGCGCCCAGGCGTCTACAAGTGCCGTGAGAAGGCTTGCCGCAAGCCCTTCACCGTCACCGTCAACACGGTCATGGAGCGGTCGAAAATCCCGCTGCACAAATGGGTGCTGGCGGCTCACTTCATGGCGTCCAGCAAGAAGGGAATGAGCGCCCTTCAACTGATGCGCATGATGGGCGTGACCTACGAAACGGCGTGGTTCCTGTTCCATCGGCTGCGCGAGGCCGCGCGGGAAGTCAGCCCGGGCCCGCTTGGCGGCGAAGGCGTCTACGTCGAGGCCGACGAGACGGCGGTTGGCGGCAAGGAACGCAACAAGCGTCTCAGCAAGCGCAACCCGAAGAACATCGGCTCGGTCGGCAAGTCGGTCGCCTTCACGCTCGTTGAGCGGGGCGGTCGCGCGCGGTCATTCCACGTCGCCAACGTGAGCGGCAAGACGCTTGCCCCGATCATCTTCAAGAACGTGCGCCGCACCTCCACGCTGATGACCGACGACGCCGGCCAGTACCGCCCGATTGGCGAGGAGTTTGCGCGTCACGAGTCGGTCAACCACGGGATCGAAGAGTACGTTCGCGGCGACGCTCACTCGAACACGGTCGAAGGCTTCTTCAGCATCTTCAAGTGTGGCGTGATCGGGACGTTCCACAGTGTGAGCGAGGCACACCTGCACAGGTACCTCGCTGAGTTTGACTTCCGCTACAACACCCGCGAGGCGCTCGGGGTGACCGATGACGAGCGCGCGGCCGAATTGCTGCGCGGCGCATCGGGAAAGCGCCTCTACTATCGAAATCCTGCGCAAGCCTCACACGCTTAAGCAGAAGGCGAGAAAGCTCCAATCACTCCGCCGCCGGTCTCGACTCGACTCTGGTTGAAACCGGCTTAGGCTTCGCTTTGCGGTCGCGCTTGGGGCGACGCTGGGGTGGGGTTTTGAGCAGCTTCAACAACAGCGCGTCGCGCTGTCGGTCGGATGAATCGTCCGCTTTCGAGCCCATCAGCGGAGGCTAGCATGATGCATGGCTACTCGTCGTCCAGAAGATGGGCGTTCGGCCGCGTAGGGGAATACATGCAAATCTGGTCCTTGACCGAGGGGCACCTAGACAAGGTATTAAGCGCCGCGCTCAAGCTTGACCCCGTTACTGGAATAATCGTAACGGCCGAGATGCTCGTACACATTAAGGTCAAGATTGCTCTGGCAGCGGTCGATATTTCCTTTTTATCAAAAGCCGAGAAGAAATTTTACTCGCATTCTCTCAATGAATTCCTGTGAATGACGGGTGAGCGCAATATGGTGGCACATCAATTCTTTTCGTATACCAAGACACAGTTTGGCAAGCCTAGTCGAGCAGGAGTAGGGTTCTTTGTCGCGCGACTACCCGCTGGCCCGCTCAAGTTCGAGCACGTCATCTGGAATGAGGATGACTTTCAGAAGCGCTTTGACGCTCTACGGAGGCTGGGCGACTCATTCGGAGTTCTTGAAGGTCGTTTGCGCGAAGTGCGAAATATTGATCTCAGCAAGTTGGTCGCCGATGCACTTGCCTCGACCATTGCAGGCAGCGCTCAGCTAACTGCGGAAGCGACGGTGGTGTCCCCCCCACCGCCAGAACTTCAGCATTCGGCCACTCCGAACGCCAAGCGTCGAACATCGCCTCGAACGCAGAAAGGTCCCGGCGGGAAAGTATAACGTCATGGCCACCACTTACTTCGCGACCATCCGCAAGGAAGACTACGAAGCCTTCCGGCGTCTCCTCGGCCACCACCTCCCCGACACCTACGATGAATGGACCAACCTCTCGAATGACCGCATCCACCAGCTGATGCGCAGCAGCAGCGTCACCGGGCGCGGGATCGAAGTCGATCCGGGCGAGTTCGCCGCATGGCTCACGACGCACCGGGATCAGCGCACTCTCGACGGGCTTCGCAACTTCGCCTTCGAGAAACGCACCGCCGCCGATGAGGAGTGAGCTACCCCAACCCGGCGTGCGCGTGCCGCTGTAGGCGGCTAGGCGCACGAGTTGGGCCGCTTCGCTCGCCCAGTGCACTTCTCTTTCCGAGAGAGGCACATGCTATCCTCCGTGCATCTTGTTTAAGGGGGCAACTATCTTTGATGCACGGAGGAAGAAGCACTACGCACCGGCCTGTCACGCTGGCCGAATCCTACTCGATTTAGTACGTAGTACGTCAACCAGATAGTTACCCCCAGAGGGAGAGGGAGGGGCCCGCGGCCGAAGGCCAGTGGGAGGGGTGAGGGGTTACGGCCTCTCGGATTAGCGAGCGGCGCAGCGGCGGGTCG
>DATNIH010000164.1:0-16511 GCA_035604515.1 Caulobacteraceae bacterium
GGCGGGCCGACGCCGGCCGCCAGCGTCTTCCGGAGCTCGGAGACCTTGCTGTTGGCGTCGGCGAGGTCGTCGCGGGCGGCGTTGAAGTCGCTGAGCTGGGCGGCCAGGCGCAGCCCCAGGCCGATCACCGCCACCAGGGCCAGGGCCGCCAAAGCGTAGGTCAACGCGTGCGGACGGCGGGTCATCGGCAGTCCGCCGCGGTCGTCTGCAGGTCGCGCACCACCGGCGCCGCCGCCGGATCGCCTGGCCCCGCGAGCGGGGACGGCGCGACAGGCGCCGGTGACGCGGCCGTCGGCGGCGTGGCCGCGCGAAAACCCATCGCCCGCAGCGCCGTCAGCGTGGCGTCGCTCGCCGGCGCGCCGAGGTGGGCGCTGACTTGACCCTCCGCGAGGCTGAGCCGGGTCAGACTGACCGGTCCGCCGGTCGCCTTCGCCAGATCGCCGAGCGCGCAGTCGATCACCCCGGCCGGGCGGGCCGCCTGGGCCGCGCGCCAGGCGGCGGCGATACGGGTGAGCGAGGCGGTCTCGCCGCTCAGACGCTGGACCTGCGCATTCGCCGCGTCGTCCCGCGCCTGCACCCGGTCGATCTCGCGCCCCATCCGCACACTCGCGCCGGCCAGCAGGATCGCCAAGCACAGGCCCGCGATCGTCGCCGCTTCGAGGCGCGCGGCCCAGTCCGGCTTGCCGGGCGGCGCGCCTGGCCGGTCGAACCTGAAGGCGATCGCCTCGCCCTCGAGCCAGCCGGTCAGGGCGACGCTGCGCTCGCCGCCCTCGGTCATCCGCGCCAGCAGCTCGCGCGGCGCGAAGCCGACGGCGAAGCGATTGAGCCCGTCTTCCACCGGCCCAACCAGGACCACGCTGGAAACCACCTGCGCCGGCGGCAGCGGCGAGAGGATGTCGAGCTGCTGCGCCACCGCCGCCCTGGCCTGTTTGAGCGAGAGGGTGGGCAGATCGAGGGCGCGCACGAAGATCTCGTCGCGATTCGGCTCGGCCGCGATCGCCTGGACCTCGTCTGCCGAGGGCGCGAAGTCAGCCGTGTCCGGCAACCGTCTGTCCCCCCTGCGCCGCGTCGCTCCCACCCACCGCGTCGCTCCCACCTGCGGCGTTGGTCGCGCCTGCGGCGTTGGCCGCCTCGGCGTTCCTGCTCGCTTTGCGGCAAGTCGCGCTGGCCATGTCGTAGGCGCAGACTTCCGCCAGATCGCAGCGCGGGGCGATGACGCCAACGGTCGCGTCGCCGATCTCCAGCAAGGCGACCCCGCCGCCGGGCGAGGGCGCGGTCTCGACCACCGCCCTGACCGGGTGCGCGGTCCTGCCCGCGGCGCCGCCGGCCGTCACGATATCGGTCTCCGTACCGCTCGGTCCCAGCGTCAGCACCGGCGTCGCGTCGTTGTCGATCTGGGCCTCCACCTCATTGTCGATCGCAATCAGGGTGGCGCCCGGTTCGGCGCAGCGGTCGAGGTTGGCGCCGGTCTCGGCGCGATGGCCGATGGCGTAGGGCGCCTGGATGTCGACGACGCGGCGGGCCAGTCCGACATAATCGACGTTGAGGAACGTCAGGACACCGACGATGAGCCCGGTGATCGCCACCGCCACCAGCAGCTCGGAGAGGGCGTAGCCGCGGGCTCTCATGGAACCGCGCCCTGGGTGGTGTCGTGGGGCTTTGCCGGCGCCGACGGCCGGATCACCGCCTGGATCGAGCGCCGCTCCACCCGCCCGCCCGACGTCCATTGCACCACGAACCGCACCGGCGTGGGTGAGTAAGGCAGGTCGTCGCTCAGGGGCCGACCGGGCGACCGCACCCACTGATAGCGGCCAAGCACGCCGCTGGCGGGTCGGCCGAGGTCGTCTGGGGTCAGCAACCGGCTTTCTTCGTAGAGCCGGTCCAGGACGCGCATCGCCCCGACGCTGGACTGCGATCGATCGATCGACTCGGCCGACCAGATCAGCAGCGTCACCGAGAGCGCGCCGGTCAACGAGGCGATCGCCGCCGAGATCAGCGCCTCGGCGAGGATGTAGCCTCGCACGGATCGCCTGAGGCGCGCGGGCTTCATGTGTCGATGCCCGAGGTGATGGCCAGCAGGCCCTGGAACACCACCAGCACCACCGTGCCGACCACGACGCCGACGGTGAGCACGATCGCCGGCGTCACCAGCGCCAGCGCCCGCTCGGTCCGCTCGCGCGCCCGGCTGGCCAGCATGTCGCCGGCCTCGCCGAACACCGACGCCATGTCGGCCGACGCTTCGCCGACGCGCACCATCCCCAGCAGCAGCCGCGGCGTCTGCGGCGCCGCCTCCAACGCATCGGAGAATTTCGCCCCCTCGCGCAACCGCGATCCCTGCGCCAGCAGGGCCTCCCGGATCCGACTTGGCCCTACCGCATCGGCGGCGACGCGGAAGGCCAGGCGCGAGGGCACGCCCGCGGCCAGCGCCACCGCCAGGCGCTGGGCAAAACCGGCGTAGGCGCTGTCCTGCAGGATGCCGAGGCCGACCGGCGTCGCCATCAGCGCCTCGAACGCACGGCCGATCACGCGCCGCACCGGCGCCGCGAAGCAGAGCGCGATGGCGACGAGGATCGCCAGCCCGAAGTAGGGCGCGCCGGCGCGCAGCACATCGCCGGCGCCCAGCACGAAACGCGTCGAGGCAGGCAGCTTGGCGCCGACGCTCTGGAACGCCGGCTCCAGCGCCGGCAGCACGGCGAAGGCGAACAGGCCGATCGCGCCGCAGGCCATCAGCAGCACGAACGCCGGGTAGATCGCCATGGTGAACAGCCGCTGCTTCAGCGCCGCCGACGCCGCCAGCGCTTTGGCCCCGCCGGCGAAGATCTCAGCCAGCCGACCCGTCGCTTCGCCCGCCCGAGCGATCGAGGACAGGAAACGTCCGATCTGGCCGGAGACGACGGCAAGCGCGTCGGAGAGCGCGACGCCGGCCATCAGGTCGGCGCGCAGGCGGGCGGCGAGGCGCCCGACGCCCGGCGTCTCGGTGGTGGTCTCGACGATCTGCAGCGCCTGTCCAAGCGAGAGGCCGCTCTGCAGGAAGCGGGCGAGTTCGGCGAGAAACGCGGCCGCGGCGGCGTCGGACAGTCGAAAGGCCGAGCCGCTCGCCCGCAACACGCCGCCGGCTGGCGCGATCGACAGCGGCGTCAGGTCCTCGGCCAGCAGGCGATCTCGCAGGGCGTGGGCGTCGGCGGCCTCCCGCTTGCCCCGCACTGACCGCCCGGCGGGATCGATCGCACGAAAGGCGAAGGCCGTCACAGCCCGACCGTTCGGAAGGCGTCTTCGACCGCGACCTCGCCATTGGCGGCGCGGCGCAAGGCATCGTGGATCAGCGGCTGGAAAGCGTCGGCGCCGAGCAGGTGAGAGCGGATATCCGCCGTCGGCGCGCCGGCCGAGATCAACCGCTCCAGTGTCTCGTCGACGGTGAAGATCTCGCCCAGCGGCAGGCGCCCGGCGCGGCCGGTGCCGCCGCAGGCCGGGCACCCGTCGGCGTCGCGCAGCGTGAGCGTGGCCGCACCGAACGCGTGCGCGGCGAACACTTCGACCTCGCGCGGCGCGGCGGCGCGGGGCCGGGCGCAGCGCTCGCACAGCTTCGGCGTCAGCCGCTGCGCCGAGACCCCGATCAGCACGCCAGCCAGCAGGTAGCGCTCGACCCCGAGGTCGGCGAGGCGCGCCGGGGCGCCGGCGGCGTCGTTGGCGTGCAGGGTGGCCAGCACCAGGTGCCCGGTCAGGGCGGCCTGCACCGCCAGCCGAGCGGTCTCGGAATCGCGGATCTCGCCGACCAGGATCACATCCGGGTCGTGGCGCAGGAAGGCGCGCAGGGCCGACGCGAAGGTCACGCCCGCCGCCTCGTTGACCTGGGTCTGGTTGATGGCGTCGAACACGTACTCGATCGGATCCTCGATCGTCAGCACCTTGCGGTCGCGCGTCGCCAGCCGCCGCAGCGCCGCGTAGAGCGTGGTGGTCTTGCCGCTGCCGGTCGGGCCGGTGACCAGGATCAGGCCGTAGGGCCGGCGCAGCTGGGTCTCGAACGTGGCCATCAGCGGCGGATCGAATCCGAGGCTGCCGAGGGTGAAGTCGACCCCCTGGCGCGTCAGGATGCGCAGCACCGCGGATTCGCCGTCGACGGTCGGCGTGGTGGAGATGCGCAGGTCGGTCGGCCGGCCGCGCAGCGTCAGCGTCGCGCGCCCGTCCTGCGGCGCCCGGGTCGAGGCGACGTCCAGGTCGGCCAGCACCTTGGCGCGGGCGATCACCCCGGCCCCGAACGCCGGCGAGACCGGCTCGAGGTCGCGCAGCGCGCCGTCGATGCGCAGCCGCACGACACAGCGGTCGGCCTTCTGCTCGAAGTGCAGGTCCGAGGCCCGCTCGGCCAGCGCGCGCTCCAGCACGCCGTCGAGGTAGCGGATCACCGGCGCGTCGCTGGCGAAGTCGCGCAGCCGCTCGGCGTCGGCTTCGGCCCCCGCCGCGCCGTCGAGCGCCGCGCCGGCGATACCGCGGTGGCTGGCGGCCCGCCACTGGTCGAACGAGATGGTGCGGAACTGGGCCGGGCGGCCGAGCGCATACTCGACGCCGCGCCGCAGCTCAGCGGATCCCGGATCGACCAGGCCGATCACGCAGGCGTCCGGCGCGTCAGCCAGAACCATGGCGTGGTTCTCGGCGAGAAACCGCTCGTTCAGTCCCGGAGGCGGCGCGGCCAGGTCGTCTGGGATCGGACCATCCCAACGGGGGACGCCGTAGAGATGGGCCGTGGCCTGGGCGATCGCCTCGTCCGGCGCTAGGCCGAGCAGGCTGGCGGCGACGGCCGGCCTACGACGCCCGCTGCGCACCGCCGCCACCAGCCGCTCGGCCTGCGCCGGCTCGAGCCGCAACGCCCCCGCCAGCCGCTCGGCGGCGTCCACGTCGGCCTTCGCCAATGCGGGGCGGACGATCCCCAGGGCGCTATGCGGCGCTGAGCGGTCAGAGGTACGAGGTGGACTCTCCGAAGAGGCCTGCGGCATAGTCGCGTCCGGTTGAGAGTTGGGGCACAATGGCGCGTTTCAGCTTGGGGCGGAAGAAGGCGGGGCGCGCAAAGTCTCGCTGGCGCGGCTATACGCTGACCGAGATGCTCGTGGTGATTGCGATCATCGGTCTGATCGCTGCGGTCGTAATTCCCCAGACCATCGGCCAACTTGGCAAGGCGCAGTCGCGGGCGGCGAAACTGCAGGTGCAGAGCCTGACGGCGGCGCTGGAGCTGTTCCAGGGCGACAACGGACGCTTCCCCACCGACCAGGAGGGTCTGCAGGCGCTGATCGTTCGCCCTCCGGGCCTCGACAACTGGAACGGGCCTTACATCCACAGCAAGGACCAGCTGAAGGATCCGTGGGGACATCCCTACCGTTACACGGTCGCCGGTCCGAGCGTGACCGTGGCGACGCTTGGGGCCGACGACAAACCCGGCGGCGATGGGGCCAACAAAGACGTTTCGGCCAGCGTTCCGTGACCAGCGTCGCGTCCGGGTGTCGGCGCCTTGGCGTCATGGGCTTGCTGTGCGCGCTGGCGCTCGGCGCCTGCGCCACCGAGCCCAGGATGACCAGCGGGCGGGCCGGCTGGCCGAAGTCATCGCCGCCGGCCGCGCCCCCCGCCGACCAGCCGCAGACCGCAGCCCCGGAGGCGACGCCCGAGCCTCAGGGCTGGCGCATCGACGCCGCCCAACCGCCGTCGCCAGCATCCGCCTCGACGGCGTTGAAGGTCCCCGCCTCGCGTATCCCCATCAGCGTCACGCTCGATCGCGCCCCGATCGCCGCCGCCGCGGAGGCCGTGCTGGGCGACGCCCTGCAGCGCTCCTACCGGGTCGACCCTGGCGTCACCGGCGAGGTGTCGGTGCGGCTGATCGGCGAAATGACCGAGGCCGAAATCCTGACCACCTTCGACCAGGCGCTGCGTGGATCGGGCGCGGCGCTGATCGATTCGCCTGGCGGCGGGATCGCGGTGGTGCCGGTCAAGGACGCGCCGGTGTTCTCGCCGCTGGCCGGCGATGAGGGCGCCGGCAGCGCCTATTTGGCCGGCGGCGTCTCGATCTATGGCGCGAGGAACGTCAGCGCCGCCCAGATCGTCCGCCTGCTGATCCCGCTCGCCCAGGGCCGCGCGGAGGTGCGCGCCGACGCCGCCGAGCAGCACGTGTTCATTTCCGGCGATCCCTCGACCGTGAACGCCCTGACCCGCGCCGCGGCGCTGTTCGACGTCGACTGGCTGCGCGGCCGCAGCTTCCAGTTCTACCCGCTGAAGTACGCTTCGGCCGCCGCGGTCACCGATGACGTCGAGAAGGTGCTGGGCGGGACCGACGGCCCGATCGGCGGCCAGGTGGAGCTGATCACCATCGACCGGCTGAACGCGATCATCGTCGCCGCCAAATCGCCGGATCTGCTGGATCAGACGGTCCACTGGATCGAGCGGATGGACCAGCCGGCCTCGCCGTCCGAGCAGCGCCTGCGGGTGGTCCATCTGAACAACCTGGTCGCCACCGACTTCGTCAAGACCATCTCCGATCTGTTCGCCCGGCAAACGCCGCCGACCGGCATGACGGTCGGCCCCAACCGTCCGGTGTCGATGGCCACCGTGACCGCCGACCCGCGCTCCAACTCGGTGATCATGTACGCCAGCGACGCGGAGTATCAGAGCCTGCTGGCGATCGTGCGCCAGCTGGACGTGACCCCGCCGCAGGTGCTGATCGAGGCCACCATCGCCGAGGTGAAGCTCACCAATCAGCTGCAGTTCGGCGTGCAGTGGTATTTGCAGAACCTGCAGAACTTCGGCGGCGGTTTCCTCAGCGGGACCGCGCCGTTGGCCACCCCCACCTCGCCCATTCCCGGCATGCTGCCCGGCCTGAACCTGACCTACACCGGCGGCAACGTGCAGGTGGCGTTGAATGCGCTGCAGGCGGTCACCGACGTCGAGGTGCTGGCGACGCCGCGCATGCTGGTGCTCGCCAACGACACCGCGACCCTGCAGGTGGGCAGTTCGGTGCCGGTGATCACCTCCACGGCCTCCGGCATCCAGTCCAACAGCCTGCTCGTCAACAATGTCGACTACCGCGACACCGGCGTCGTGCTGACGGTCACGCCGCGCGTAGGCGACTCCGGCGAGATCTACATCGACGTGCAGCAGGAGGTCAGCGACGTCTCGACCACCACCAGCTCCACCATCGACTCGCCGACCATCGACCAGCGCAAGTTCCACACCCAGATCGCGGTAGAGAGCGGGCAATCGGTGGCGATCGGCGGTCTGATCCAGACCAACAAGACCAAGACCGACTCGGGCGTGCCGTATCTCAGCCGGATTCCGCTGCTGGGCGCCGCCTTCCGCCAGCGGCTCACCAGCCGCTCGCGCGACGAGCTGGTGGTGTTCCTGAAGCCGACGCTGGTGCGCTCGCGCTCGGAGGCTGACGCGGTCACCGACGAGCTGGCGGCGGGGCTGCGGGCCATGGGCTATGGTCGGCGGTAGGCGGCGTCGCGCCGCGGGGTTCACCCTGCCGCTGACCATGGCGCTCGCGTTCTCGCTGATGGCGCTGGCGAGCGGCATCGTCGGCATGGTCGTGGTGAGCGACCGGGAGGCAAAGGCCGCCGCGTCCGAACTGGCGACGCGCACGACGCTGGAATCGGCGATCGAGCAGGGGCTCTACGGGCTGGAGCGCGACGGCGCGCCGGAAGCCGGCGAGTGGACCGATCGCGCCAGCCTCAACGGCCTCGACGTCACGCTGACCTTCGCGCCGACGCGCTACAAGCCGGACCTCAACAAGACCGCCGCGACCGAGCTGGTCGCAGCCTTGGCGGACCGGGGGCTCGGCCAACAGGTGGCCGTGGCGCTGACGCCCGCGAAGCCAGGCCAGGCGCGGCCCCAGTTCGCGCGTTTCAGCGACTTCATCCGGGCGGTCGGCGCCGACGCGGCGGCCGAGGACTGCCTGCGCCGTCGCCTGACCATCGGTCGCGCGGCCGGCCTTACCGACCCGACTCCGCCGGTCACCGCCCTGGTTCCGCCGCGCGAGCCACTGGCGGCCGCCACGCTGATCGACGTGCGGGCGGAGACCCGCGACCCCGAGGGCCGGCGCGTCGTGCTCTGGCGGCGGGTGCGTTACACCGCCCAGTCCGAGCGGCCCTGGCTAACGCATGACTGGCGCGAGATGCGCCTGCCGCGCGGCGACCTCGCCTGCCCGGCGCCGGCGCCGGCGTCGACCTTCGGCGCCGCCGCGATCCGGCGATGAGCGGCGCGCTCCTGGCGGCGCGGGCGTTCCTGGTGCTGGTCGGGCCCTACGCCGGCGACTTCGTCGCGACCTTCGCCGTATCGTGGCCACGTTGGCCGACGCCGCTGCTTGGTCGATCGCACTGCGGCCGCTGCGGGGCGCCGATCGCGATCGGCGGTCAGATCCCGATGGTCTCGTGGCTGCTGAAGCGCGGACGGCGCGCCTGTTGCGGCGGCCGCATCCCGATCGTCTATCCGATCGGCGAGGCCGCCGGCCTGGTCAGCGGCGTTGCGGCCGCGGTGGCGACCCACCCCCTGGTGCAGGCGTGGATCTTCGCCGTGGGCCTGACCCTCACCTATATCGCCTTGGTCGACCTGCGGCGCTTCAGCATCCCGGTGGGCGGGCTGGCGGCGCTGGCGCTCGAGGCGGCGTTGGCGATCGCCGCTGCGCCGTCGACCGAGGCGCGGTTGGCGCGGCTCGCGACCGGCGCCGTGCTGGCGCTGGCGCTCGAGACGCTGCGCCGCTTGGCGCGGCGCGGCGCGCGGGCCGGCCTCGGCGGCGGCGACGTGATGCTGGCGGGATTGCTGGGATCGCTGGTGGGTTGGCGCCTCACTGCGCCCATGGTCGGCCTCGCCGCCCTAACACCCCTGGCGCTGCAACTAGTCACCCGAAAGTCGGGACCTGTGCCACTCGGCTTCTGGTTGAGTATTGTTGCGGCCCTCTTCTTGTTGGCGATAGAATCCAATATGTTGGTCGAGTAGCCGACGTGTTATGTCGGTGATCAAGCGAGCTCAGGACTCATCGCGATGAGTTTCGGCGTGTAGGGCGCGCCACGGGCAAGGGGGTAGGCATGGATCGTCGAAAGTTCGTCGTCGCTGGCGCGGGCGTCATGGCAGTCACCGCAACCGGCGCTGCTGCAAGCGTTCTTGGCGAAAACATCACGCTCGGAGGTAAGCGCGTCACAATTGCAGGTTGGATCACGCCAGCGGGCCGCGGGCCGGGTCATTACTTTGTGCTTGGTCCTGACGCAGGGGTTACCGATCCGGCGGTCCAGCGCGCCGATCAGTGGCCGCCGCAACTGACGCTGGTGCTTCCCGCCGACGCGCGGAAGATCAAGCCGGGCAAGGCGACGCTGACGGGCCGACTGTTCCGGGGCAAGTTCATCGACGGCGCCACCGGCCACGCCGCCACCGCCGTACTGACCGAGGCGGCGCTGGTCTAACAGCCGGCCTTAACGCGGCCGCCCGTCTGGGCCATGATCGCGCCCAACCAAGGGAGGTTGCCGTCATGGCCGACGATGTAAGCGACGATCTGCGGCTTGCGCCGAAGGGTGCGGCTCGGGAAGTTATCCCGCTCTGGCCGGAGGGTCCGGTGCGCACAATCCCAGGCGTCCCGCCAGAATCGACATTCCAGGGGCTGGCGGGTGTCTCGGTCGGCACAGCCATGCTGCGCAACGTCTCCGAACCGACGCTGACCGTGTTCGCGCCGGCGCCCGGCAAGGCCAACGGCGCCGGGGTGATCGTCTGTCCGGGCGGCGGCTGGAGGATCCTGGCGTGGGAGCACGAGGGGCTCGACGTAGCCGAGTGGTTCGCCGACCACGGCTACACCGCTTTCCTGCTCAAGTACCGCGTCTCAGCCTCGCCGGCCGACATGGCCGACTTCGTCAAACAGATGACGGCCCAGGGCGCAATGCTGGCCCAGCCGCTGACAGCCGCCAAGGCGCCGCGGGCGCTGGCCGACCTGGTTCGCGACGAGGCGCTGAACTACGCCCGCGAGATCGCCGCCGACGACGGCCGCCGCGCGTTGCAACTGGTGCGAGAGCGGGCAGGGAACTGGCAGGTCGAGCCGGACCGGATCGGGCTGATCGGCTTCTCGGCCGGCGCCTTTCTGGTCGCCGACGTGGCGATGGACCCACAAGGCCCGCCGCCGGCGTTCCTGGCCCCGATCTACGGCGGCGAGACTCGCGGCCGGCCGGTGCCGCCGGATGCGCCGCCGCTGTTCACCGTGATCGCCCACGACGACCGCTATCTGTTTCACATGGTGGAGGGGCTCTACAGCGACTGGTCGATGGCCGACCGCTCGGCCGAGCTGCACATCTTCGCCCGCGGCGCCCACGGCTTCGGCATGGTCAAACAGGGCCTGCCCTCCGACCGCTGGATCGACCTGCTGGGCGCCTGGCTGGCGGACAAGGGCTTCGGGTAGGAAAGGCTGGCGCGCGGCCACCTCTCAATTGTCATCCCGGCCGGAGCGCAGCGTAGGGCCGGGATCTACTCTGCGCCGGCGGCGGCGAGCAGATCCCGGATGAGTCCGCTGCGCGGCTCTCCGGGATGACAATGTCATTTGGGCAGGGTCCCAGGGCTGTCGCTGATCCGCCTGGCGCCCGCCGTCGCGCTCTCGTCCTTCAGCGCGATTCCGGAGTAGCCGCGCGCCAGAGACTCTCGAACGTGCCAGGCGATCCGGAACGCGGCGTCCCGATAACCCAGCCCCGCGGGCCGGATGTTGGAGATGCAGTTGCGCTCGGCGTCGCGGCGGCCGACCCGCGGCGCGTAGGTGAGGTAGGCGCCGAGGCTGTCGGGGGCCGAGAGACCCGGCCGCTCGCCCACCAGCAGAAGGGCGAGGCGCGCGCCGATCCGCTCGCCGATCTCGTCGCCCAGCGCGACCCGGCCCTGATGGGCCAGCGCGACGGGGCCGAGCCGCCAGCCCTGCGCCGCCATGAGCGGTTGCAGCTCGGCGAGCAGCGGTGCGGCGTGCGCGTGAACCGCCGGGCTGGAAAGCCCGTCGGCGACGACCACCACGACATCCGGCGCCGTGCGCGGCTGACGGTCCAGCAGCGTCTGGCTTTCCGGCGCGAGCCGGCGGCCGAGATCGGGGCGGCGCAGGTAGCTGGCGCGGTCGGGCGCGGCGCTGGCGACCTCCAGCGTCTCGAACCCCAGCGCTGCGATCTGCGCGGCGACGAAGGCGGCGTCGAAGGGGATGTGCACCGCATCGCGAGCCCGGGCGTGGTCGAGCGCGAAGGCCAGCACCTCACGGGTCGGCAGGCTGGACCCGGCCCGGCCGAGCGCGATCCGCGCCGGCGTCATCGCGGCCAGCGCGGCCCAGCGGTCGGGCTTGGCCGGCAAGGTCATCCGCCGTCGCCGAGCGCGCTCGTCAGCAGCGGGTGGCCGCCCGTCAACGGCGACAGCCGGCCGCGCGCGTCGATGAGCTTCATGCGTTGCAGCCAGGCTTCGAACTCCGGCGCCCGCTTCAGGCCCAGCAGCTCACGGACATAGAGTGCGTCGTGGAACGACGTGGACTGATAGTTCAGCATCACATCGTCCGCCCCCGGCACGCCCATGATGAACGTCACCCCGGCGGCGGCCAGCAGGGTCAGCAGCACGTCCATGTCGTCCTGATCGGCCTCGGCGTGGTTGGTGTAGCAGACGTCACAGCCCATCGGCAGGCCCATGAGCTTGCCGCAGAAGTGGTCCTCCAGCCCGGCGCGGATGATCTGCTTGCCGTCGAAGAGATATTCCGGCCCGATGAAGCCGACCACGGTGTTCACCAGCAGCGGCTCGAACCGCCGCGCCACCGCATAGGCCCTGGCCTCCGCGGTCTGCTGGTCGAGACCGTGGTGGGCGCCGGCCGAGAGCGCCGATCCCTGGCCGGTCTCGAAGTACATCACGTTCTCGCCGACCGTCCCCCGCTTCAGCGACCGCGCGGCGTCCAGGCCCTCGCCGAGCACGGCGAGATTGACGCCGAAGCTGGCGTTGGCCGCCTCGGTCCCCGCGATCGATTGGAACACCAGATCGACCGCCGCGCCGCGCTCGATCAGCGCGATGGTGCTGGTGACGTGGGTCAGGACGCAGCTCTGCGTCGGGATCTCGAAGCGGCCGATCAGATGGTCCAGCCGCCGCAGCAACCCGTCGATCACCTCCAGGCTGTCGGTGGCCGGATTGATCCCGATCACCGCATCGCCGCTGCCGAGGAACAGGCCATCGAGGATCGAGGCGGTGATCCCGTCCAGGTCGTCGCTCGGGTGGTTCGGCTGCAGGCGCACCGACATGGTCCCGGGCAGACCGATGGTGTCCCGAAAGGCGGTGGTGACGCGGCATTTGCTGGCGGCGAGGATCAGATCCTGTGCGCGCATGATCTTGCTGACTGCGGCGGCCATCTCGGGCGTCACGCCAGAGGCGAGCTGGGACAGCACGGCCGGGGTGGCCGTCTCGCTCAGCAGGAACTCGCGGAACTCGCCGACGGTGAGCGAGGCGATCGGCGCGAACGCGACGGCGCCGTGGCCGTCGCAGATCAGGCGCGTGACTTCATCTGCCTCGTAGGGGACCAGCGGCTCGGCGAGGAAACGGGCGAGCGGCTGATCGGCCAGCAGCATCCGCGCGGCGACCGCCTCTTCAGCGCAGCTGGCCGCCACGCCCGCCAGCACATCGCCCGACCGCGGCGGCGTCGCCTTGGCCATCAGCTGCTTCAGGTCATCGAAGACCCAGGTGGTCGACCCGATGGATTGGCGCAGCGGCATCGGCGGAGCCTGGCCCAAACGCTGGCCCGGCGTCCATCGGCAACTGACTGAGCAGGGCTCGCGCCCTACCGGTTGCGACTCCGCCAGCCGGTGTGGGCGAGCAGGGGGCTGCCGACCAGACCGAAGTAGAAGCCGACGTCGTAGACCACGCCGGTGCCGCGCGATTCGTAGAAGCGCACGCTCCAGGGCAGCAGGTGGGGCGCGAACTTGTCGATAACCTCGACGATCAGCATTACCGGCGCGATCAGGCCGTGCCAGAAGCCCAGCAACAGCTGCCCCAGCACGCCGCCCGACGCGGCGTGCTGTGATTCAGCCGATCCCGCCGCGCAGGCCGCGAGCGTCAGAACTAGGCCCGCGAGGCCGACGACGATCAGGGTTCGTTTCATGGCCGCCTCAGAAGGCGCGGCGGCGCCGCACGAGGCGCAGAACAAACAGCAGCAGGATCGCCCCGACGGTGGCGCCGATCAGCTCGCCGACGAAGCCCGTGCCGTGGACGATATGGAAGTTGTTGAACACCCAGCCGCCGATGAACGAGCCGATCACGCCGACAATCATGTCGCCAACTAGGCCCAGGCCGTAGCCCTTGACGACAATGCCGCCGAGCCAGCCGGCAAGCACGCCGACCAGCAGGAAGATGAGCAGGGATTCACCGTTCATTTTCGTTCCTCCTTGGGCGGCGAGCCTCGCTGAGGCGCGCCGCCGCTGTTGACTTGCGCGTTAGAAGCCCGCGCCGTTGACCGACTGCTTGACCGACGCGCTCAGAGTATCCAGGCGAGACTGCAGCCGCGCTTCATCGCGGGGTGAGAGCTGACCTGAGCGCTCGCGCATGTCGGTCTCCTCTCCGCGGATCGCCGCCAGTTGGTCGCGATCCCGACGGGCATCGTAGACGGTCATCGATCGGTCGTTGACGGCCGACTCGATGCGCCGCTCGAGCCAGGCTTCGCGCGTGTCGAGATCGCGGTGGTCTCCGCCGCCTTGGAAGCCGGCGTCGTGGCCGTAAGCGTCGGCGCTCAGCGTCGCGCCGATCCATACCCCGCGAGTGTCGTAGTAGCCGCGCACCGCGCCGGCGCGCCAATGATGGTCGCTGTCGTAGTAGCCGCGCTGCGCGTCGGCCACCCAGACGCCGTTGGCGTCGGTGTGACCGCTCAGCGCCCCCGGAACCCAGCGCCCATTGTCGTCGTAGGCGCCAGCGGCGTGGCCGGCGACCCAGCGGCCGTCTTCGTAGTGGCCGCTGGCGCTGGCGATCCATTGCCCGCGGTCGTCGTAGTAGCCGCCGGACGCGGCCGGCGACCAGCGCCCCTGGTCGTCGTAGTAGCCGTCAGACGCCGGATCGCTCGCGGCGACCCAGCGGCCGTCCGAGCCGTAGGCGCCGTTCGGCGCGCCATCGACCCAGGCGCCGTCGCGGTCGTAGTAGCCGCGGGCGTCGGCCCGGTCGGTCGCGTGGGCGTGCCACTGGTTGTTGTGGTCGTAGTAGCCATACGCATGGGAGCAGTCGCGGTCGGGCCGGCTGGCCTGATTGGCGATGACCGCGCCGCCGGCGGCGCCGATCACGGCGCCAGCGCCCTGGTCGCGGCGAGGCGCGACCGTCGCGCCGATCAGCGCGCCGATGCCGGCGCCGGCGAAGGTGGTGGCGACCTGACTGTCATGCTGCTGTTCGCAGGATTGGGCGAAGGCCATGGAGGGGACGAGGGCCACGGCGGCGAGGCCGGCGACCAGTAATAGCTTGCGCATTTTGGGGGGTGATCCTTGGGAGAGGCGTAGACCTTCCCTTGCTCAGCACAACGCAGCGCGACTTCGTTCGTTCCAGCGGCGGCCACGGCGGATCAAGGAAAACCGCTGTCGAATGCCTAGTCTGCAGGAAATCGATACGTCTTATTCAGCGATCTCAGCGCCACAGTGGCCAAGTCATCGGTAAAACCGAAGGAACTTTTGGTCAAAGGCGCGGTTTACCTCAGACTTTCGCGGAGTTCGTTCATCGATGAACGCAGAGCAGTGTAACAGGCGCGCAAGCGAATGCGCCTCGAAGGCGGCCATCGCACCGGATGATGTGGCTTCGGAGTTTCTGAAGCTCGCCGCCCAGTGGAGGTTGTTGGCCGTGCGAGATAATTTTCTCGGCCGTCTGGCCATCCCCATGCTTCCGCCAGCCGCCTGAAGTTCCCTCCAAGAATCCGGCGCCGCTGTTCCAATATCGCCGAGCGTCGATTGGCGGCCGATTCGGCGGCGATCTGTGCTAAAGCTCCGCGTCTGATCGCGACCGGTGGGCCGCCGCCTCGCCGCGATCATTGCCGCAAGGAATGGCTTTCGCATTGCAAGCCTGTTGCGGCGGCGAGGCCGCTCATGGCCGATGACAGCACGGTCGCGCCGATCATGGCCGACACTCTGGCCCTGGCCCTGGTGGCGTCGTCCGACGCGCCGATCCTGCTCCTCGATGGCGATCTCGCGGTAATCGCCGCAAGCGCCTCGTTCTCGCATGCCTTCCAGATCGATCCGGCGAGCGCGGCCGGACGCTCGATCTTCTCGCTCGGTTCGGGAGAGTGGGACGTGCCGCAGCTGCGATCGCTGCTGCGGCTCACGCTCTCGGGCGCCGCCGACGTCGGCCCCTACGAGATCGATCTCAAGCGCGCCGGTCGCGATCTGCGCCGCCTGGTGATCACCGCCCACCAGCTCGTCTACGATGACCCGGCCAACCTGCGCCTGCTGGTGGCGATCTCTGACGTCACCGACGCGCGCCTTGCCGAGCGCCTGAAGGACGACCTGCTGCACGAGAAGGCGATCCTCTATCAGGAACTTCAGCACCGCATCGCCAACAGCCTGCAGATCATCGCCAGCGTGCTGATGCAGAGCGCGCGGCGGGTGAACTCGGAGCAGACCCGCAGCCATCTCTTCGACGCCCACAGTCGGGTGATGAGCGTCGCGGCGCTACAGCGCCAGCTCGCCGCTTCGAACGTCGGCGAGGTGCGCCTCAGCGATTATTTCGCCGAGCTCTGCAAGAGCATCGGCGACTCGATGATCCAGGACCCCGAGCGCCTGCGCCTGACCGTCGAGGCCGACGACAGCGTCGTCGTGCCCGAGGTCGCCGTCAGTCTAGGCCTGATCGTGACCGAGCTGGTGATCAACGCCCTGAAACACGCCTTCCCCCACGACCGCGGCGGCGACATCTCCGTCACCTACCGATCCCACCCCCCCGACTGGACCCTCTCGGTCATCGACAACGGGCTGGGCATGCCAGAGGACGTCGCGCCCAAGACGGGCCTGGGCACCAGCATTGTCGAAGCGCTCGCCAAGCAGCTCGGCGCCACGGTCGCCATGGCGGACGCGCTGCCCGGCGCCAGCATCTCGATCGCGCACAGACATTCCGGCGCGATCGGCACCCTTCGCCCCGACGCGCCGCGGTAGCCGCGCGCCACCGGGGGACGACCCCGGCCCATCGGCCGCCGCCGCTCGGCGCGGCTCAAAAAAAGCTGGACGGCGGTCACTTCCACGAGGCTGCCTTATCGCGACGGTCCCCGCGGCCGGCAGGTCTTTGACATCGTGAAGTTCGGATAGGCGCCAGCTTTGGCGCGCTCTATCCCGACGCCGCCACGAGCGGGGGACCGATATTATCGGCGAATAGCGGTTTCACGTGAAACGTTCAGGCGGGTGGCGCGACCTCGAGCCGGCCGGTGATGCCGTGGCGCTCGATCAGCCGATGCACCATGCCGGACGCCTTGGCCTCCTCGACGAAAGCCGAAAGGAAAGCCGCACCGGCCGCGTTGCGGCGCTGCGTGCCGATCGCCTGTTGCACGGCGGTGAACT
>DATNIH010000165.1:0-2082 GCA_035604515.1 Caulobacteraceae bacterium
GGCATAAGAATTTGAACATTTGAGGGAACGCCGATGGCTGACGACAACACCACGGTGGCGGCGCAGGAAGAACGCACGCGCGAGGTGCTGAACACCGGCACCAAGGAAGTGGCCGAAACACACAAGTTCGACGAAGGCGCGCTCGCCGGCTGGATGGCCGCCAACGTCGAGGGTTTCGAGGGCCCGATGCAGGTGCGCCAGTTCAAAGGCGGACAGTCGAACCCGACCTACCAGCTGGTCACGCCCTCGAAGGCATACGTCATGCGGCGCAAGCCGCCCGGTAAGCTGCTGCCGTCGGCCCACGCGGTCGACCGCGAGTATCGCGTCATCACGGCGCTCTATCCAACCGGGTTCCCGGTTCCACGCACTTACGGTCTGTGTACGGACGATGGCGTCATCGGCACCTGGTTCTACGTCATGGACTACATGGACGGCCGCATCCTGTGGGACCAGACGCTGCCGATGTACGAGCCCAAAGAGCGGCACGCCATCCACATGGCGTCGCTCAAGACCCTGGCCGACCTGCACAACACCGACCACCAGGCCATCGGCCTTGGCGACTTCGGGCGCGAGGGCAACTACATGCTGCGCCAGATCGACCGCTGGACCAAGCAGTACAAGGCCTCGGAGACCCAGCACATCGAGACGGTCGAGCGGCTGATCAAGTGGCTGCCCGAAACCTGTCCTGAGGACACCCAGAAGTCGATCGTCCATGCCGACTACCGGCTGGACAACGAAGTCATGCACCCGACCGAGGCGCGCGTGATCGCCGTGCTCGACTGGGAGCTCTCGACCATCGGCAATCCGCTGGCTGACTTCTCCAACCTCCTGATGCAGTGGGTGAACGGCTCGATCGCCGCCATCCCGGACAAGGAGTCCTACGGCATCCCGACGATGGCCGAGATGGAGGCCGCCTACTGCAAGATGACGGGCCGCGACGGCATCCCCGACCTCAACTGGTACTTCTCGTACAACATCTTCCGCCTGGCCGGCATCATCCAGGGCATCGTCGGCCGCGCCCGCGACGGCACGGCCAACAGCCCGCAAGCCGCCGCCATGGCCGCCCGCGTGCCGGCGCTGGGCGAGGCGTCCTGGCGGTTCGCGGTCAAGGCGGGGGCGAGCTAGTCGTCCGTTTCGTCAACTGCCGCGTTCCGGCTCACGCGCGCAGGGGCTGGCCGGCATGGAAGCGCGGCAGGATAGGGCTGAGCGCCGCCTCGAACGCATCGAGGGACTGGCCCGGCCGCAGCGACAGGGTTGTCACGCGGCCACGCCGGCTGACCTCCGCGATCGTTTCGAGTCGATCGAGATCGAGAGCCTCGGCGAACGACTCGCCCAGCCATAGCCTTGGGGCGACGAAGCGCAGCCACGGCGCGAGCGGAGGCCGATCGCCGCCGTTCCACCCGCGGGTGACCGCGCTCTCGTAGACGGTCTGCATGAAGTCTTCGTAGGTGTTGAACTCGGGAACCCAGGCAGCCCGCGCCGTCCAGGCCTGGCTCGGCTCGACCGTCTCGATCCATTGCTCGAACACCGCCTCGGCGGTTTCGGCCGAGCTGCCGATCCGGCCGCGGATCAGCTCGTGGTCGATCAGCCAGAGGCCGCACGTGAGCGTGTTCGCGCCGAGCAGGGCGCCGAAGCCGCGCAACGACGTCTGCATGACCACACCGGCATGGGCGTGCGCTGCGTCCGGGCGGGCCAGACCGACGGTGACCGTCTGGTAGTCGGCCTCCGTACCGAACAACCGCGGCCAGAGCCGGTCGCCGGTCAGATCGCTCAGCGGGAGCGTCTTGGTCGATTTCGAGATGTTGAAGCTGGGGGTCAGGTGCTTTTCGGTGTGGACCACGGCAACCGTGCGCGCCTCGGGCGAGAGCCGCGCCAACCACCCTTCGGCCAGAGCTTGCGCCCGTTCGCGCGCGCCGGCGCCGTCGTCCCCCAGGATGGCGACGCCCGACCACACCGACGGCGTGTTCAGACGCAACACGGCCTCGCCTCGCGCCGGCTCGGGTGGATCCGACCGGCTGACCAAGGGAACCCAGTTCGGTCGCAGCGCCCGCAGCCTGAGCGGCGGCAGCGCCGGGGACGGAG
>DATNIH010000166.1:0-12915 GCA_035604515.1 Caulobacteraceae bacterium
GCTGCGTCGATGACGGCCGCTGATTCTGAACCCGACCTCCAGCTTCGCGAAATGCGAGCGAGCTTGAAAGGCAAGATCGCCCTCGTGACCGGCGCCGCCAGCGGGATCGGCAAGGAGATCGCCCGCCGGTTCCTCGCCGAAGGCGCCAAGGTCGCCATCGCCGACATCAATATCGACGCCGCGCGCGCTGCAGCCGCCGAAATGGACCCAAGCGGCGACAGAGCGCTCGGCCTGGCGATGGATGTGACCCAAGAGGCGCAGGTCGACGCCGGCGTGGATGAGACCGCGAGGCGCTTCGGCGGCATCGACATCCTGGTCTCCAACGCCGGCGTGCAGATCGTGAGTCCGGTGGAGGACTTCGGCTTCGACGACTGGAAGAAGATGCTCGCCATCCACCTGGACGGCGCCTTTCTCACGACGAGGGCTTGTCTTCGCCATATGTACGCCCAGGGTCACGGCGGGGCGATCCTCTACATGGGCTCGGTGCACTCGAAGGAGGCCTCACTCCTGAAAGCGCCATACGTTACCGCCAAACACGGCCTGCTGGGCCTCGCGAAGGTAGTCGCCAAGGAAGGCGCGCCACACGGCGTGCGCGCCAACGTAATCTGCCCGGGTTTCGTGCGCACGCCCCTCGTCGACAAGCAGATCCCCGAACAGGCCCAGAAGCTGGGCATCAGCGAGGAAGCGGTAATCAAGACGGTCATGCTCAGGGAGACCGTCGATGGCGAGTTCACGACGGTCGAGGATGTCGCTCGCCTCTCCGTGTTCCTCGCCGCCTTCCCGACCAACGCGCTGACGGGGCAATCGGTCGTCGTGAGCCACGGCTGGTCGATGCAGTAGCCCCCCAGAGTTCGATGCGCGGCCGCGAAGGACGAACCGGCGGCCGCAGACAAGGAATCCAGACATGAACATTCACGTCAGCGAGACGCAGCTGCGCCGCCACAAGAGCCACGCGCGCCGCAAACGGCCGCCGTTCGACTGCATCGCACTGCTTCTCCAGGGCGGCGGCGCGCTCGGCGCCTATCAAGGCGGCGTATACCAGGCCCTCGCCGAGGCCGAGCTTCATCCCGACTGGGTCGCCGGCATCTCCATCGGTGCCATCAATTCCGCCCTGATCGCCGGAAATCCACCGGAACTGCGGGTCGATCGGCTGCGCAGCTTCTGGGACGCGATCACACTCAAGCCGCTCTTCGGCGCGCTGTCCGCCCGGCGACCGTCCGTGCCCGCCCCGCCGCAGGATCTGAGCGCGTCGGATGGTACGCCCGCCGATCATATCGGCGACCTCTGGATGAAGGTTCTCGAAGACACGCACGCGCTCTGGGGCGGACCGTCCTTCGCGCCACGCGGGTATATGGCGCGGAACATTTCGAGCCAGGCCAGCGCGCTGATCGCTGCAGCCTTGGGCGCGCCGGGAATGTTCGCGCCGCGGATCTTAGGTCCGTGGTTACAGCCGCCCGGAACGCTCGAAAGCACGAGCTACTACGACACCTCCGATCTGCGGGCGACGCTGGAGCGCTTCGTCGACTTCGATCGGATCAACGCGGGCGAGATGCGCTTCAGCGTGGGCGCGGTGAACGTCACAAGCGGCAACTTCGTCTATTTCGACAACAGCACCCACACGATCGGGCCCGAGCATGTGATGGCCAGCGGCGCGCTGCCGCCAGGCTTTCCGGCCATCGAAATCGAGGGCGAGTACTATTGGGACGGCGGCCTCGTCTCCAACACGCCCCTGCAGTGGGTGTTGGAGACCGAGCTTCGCCAGGACACCATCGCTTTCCAGGTGGACCTCTGGAACGCCCGCGGAAGCTTTCCCCGCACCATGTCGGAGGTCGAGACCCGCCTGAAGGAGATCCAGTACTCCAGCCGGACGCGCGCAAACTCGAACCAGTTCAAGCAGGTTCAGCAAATCCGCAAGGCGCTTGGGGACCTCCTATCGAAGCTGCCAGAGGAGCTGCGCAGCACGCCGGAATACGAGCTGCTTTCGCCTCAGGCGGACCGGAAGGTCTACAACCTGATCCAGCTGATCTACCGCTCCAAGGACTACGAGGGCGGTTTCAAGGACCACGAGTTTTCCCAGCACGGCATGCAGGACCACTGGCGAGCCGGCTACCACGACACCATCCGCACCCTGCGACATCCCGAGGTTTTGGAACGGCCGACAACCGCAGACGGTGTGTTTGCCTTCGACCTCGCCATCCACGGCCGCGAGTAGCGCGGTCGCATCACCTTTCCAGGACTCGAAGACGATGAAGGTTTCGCAAGTGCGCCAGCGCGCTTTCGCCATGCCGCTCACCAGCCCGGCTTATCCGCCCGGGCCATACAGGTTCGTCAATCGCGAGTTCCTGATCATCGCCTATCGAACGGACCCGGAGAAGCTGCGCGCGCTCGTCCCCGAGCCGCTCGAACTGGAATCGCCGGTGGTGAAGTTCGAGTTCATCCGGATGCCGGATTCCACCGGATTCGGGGACTATACCGAGGCTGGCCAGGTCATTCCGGTCTCCTTCCGCGGCCGCAAGGGCGCCTACACCCACTGCATGTTCCTCAACGACCATCCGCCCATCGCGGGCGGTCGTGAGCTGTGGGGCTTTCCCAAGAAGCTCGCGCAGCCCAGCCTGCGGCCGGAAATCGACGCCCTGGTGGGCACGCTGGACTACGGCCCGGTGCGTGTCGCGACGGGAACCATGGGCTATAAGCACCGCCAGGCCGACACCGATGTGGTCCGCGCCGCGCTGGCGGCCCCGAACTTCCTGCTCAAGATCATCCCGCACGTCGACGGCACGCCCCGCATCTGCGAGATCGTCGAGTACTATCTCGAGGACATCGAGATCAAAGGCGCATGGACTGGGCCTGGCGCCCTCTCGTTGCAACCCCACGCGCTGGCGCCGGTGGCGGAGTTGCCGGTGCTTGAAGTGATCTCCACGACGCACCTAGTGGCCGACCTTACGCTTGGCCTTGGCAAGGTGGCGTACGACTACCTTTCGGCGGCCGATGACGCTTGCGCCGCAGAGCCTGATCCCATGACCGCGCCGCTGGCTCTCGAAGTCGTCCGATAGCGCTCCAGGGGTTCGCCCCTGGCCTTCTCCCGAGTTGCCCGAACCAGACGAGGCTTGCGGCAGGCGAACTGCCGTCAGCAGGGCTGCGACCGATGCTCGCGCCTTTATAACTCAAAGTCAGAAGTTTTCCAATTGACATACTTTATGTCGTTCAATATGTCCGGTCGAACGATATCTGTAGCAGGAGCAGGGTCGATGACCGAGGCCGCTTTGAATCCCGAAATGACGGCACGCCGCCTGAAGGAGCGGCCGGCAGCCGCTCGCGAAGGCATGGGCCGAGGCAAGTCTTCGGGTCTCGCCCGGAGCGTCCGGGCGGTTCTTCTCGCGGGCGGCGCGACCGTGGCGCTCAGCGCTTGCGCAACAGTTCCGAAGCTGGGTCCTGCGCCGCAGGCGAAGGCGCCCGCAACCTACGCCACCGCCCAGACCTTCTCCGCACCCACGGCGGACTGGCCGACAGATCAGTGGTGGACCGTCTATCAGGACCCGCAGCTCGACACGCTGGTCGACGAGGCGCTGGCCGGCGCCCCGACGTTGGCCCAGGCCCAAGCGCGGGTGCGCCAGGCCGACGCGCTCTCCGAGCAGACAGGTGCGGCGCTCGCCCCGCAAATCGGTGTCGATGCGAGCGTCTCGGGCGTCAAGCAGAGCTACAACCAGGGCATCCCATCGGCGCTCGTGCCCCACGGCTGGCGCGACGCCGGCAGCGTCGCAATCAGCATGGCCTGGGATCTCGATCTCTTTGGCCGGAACCGCGCAAACCTCGCCGCCGCCAAAGCTGACGCCCAGGCCGCTCGCGCCGAGGCCGCCGAGGCGCGCCTGGCCCTCTCGACGTCGATCGCCAGCGCCTACGCTGACCTCGCCCAGCTGTATGCCGAGCACGACGCCGCGCAGGATGCGGTGCGCGTCCGGACTGAAAGCGAAGCGCTGATCGACGCGCGCGTCGGGCAGGGGCTGGAGACTAAGGCCGCCGGGGAACGGGCCCATTCGGCCCGGGCTGCCGCCCAGTCGGAACTGGCGGCGCTGAATGAGGCGATCGGCCTGACGCAGGACCAGATCGCCGCGCTCATGGGTCAGGGCCCCGATCGCGGCCGCGCGATCGGCAGGCCGGCGACGGGAGCGATCCGCGCGTTCGGCCTGCCCGCGAACCTGCCGGTTGACCTGGTTGGGCGCCGGCCCGACGTCGTCGCCGCGCGGCTCACGGCCGAGGCGGCTTCCCACCGCATCGCCGCGGCGAAGGCAGATTTCTATCCGGACGTGAACCTGATCGCCCTGGTCGGGCAGTCGTCGCTGGGCCTGAGGATGCTGACCAGCGCCAGTTCGAACTTCGGCCAGGTTGGGCCTGCCATCACCTTGCCGATCTTCAGCGGCGGCCGCCTCGAGGGCGCCTATCGGGGATCGCGGGCCAACTACGACCTCGCGGTCGCGACGTACGACCAGACGCTCACGCACGCGCTCCAGGAAGTGGCCGACAGCGTGGTCAGCGCCCAGGCGCTCAACGCCCGGCTCTCCAGCAGCCGCGAAGCGCTGACCGCTGCAGACACCGCCTACGACCTCACGCGCCAACGCTACGCGAGAGGGATGGGCACCTACCTCGATGTCCTCACCGCCGAAGACGCGCTGATCCTTCAACGCCGCGCCGTCGCCAACCTCGAAACCCGCGCCTTCGTCCTCGACGTCGCGCTCGTCCGCGCCCTCGGGGGCGGATACCGCGCCTGATCCTTCCAACCATCCTGCAGGAACCCTTCCCATGAACGCTCATGTCCAAACCGAGGCCCTTGAGCGCGCCGCTTCCAAGCCGGCGCCGGCGCCCAAGCTTGCCCAACGCAGGAAGCAGCTCTTCCTCGCCTTCGCCGGGGCCGCGGCGATCGCCGCCGCCGGCGCTGTGACCTACAACATCGTCGTCGGCGGCAAGCACGTCGAAACCGACAACGCCTACGTCGACGCCGACACGGCCCAGGTGACGTCGCTCACCGCCGGTCCCGTGGCGCAGGTGCGGGTCGTCGACACCCAGGCCGTCAAGCGAGGCGACGTGCTGGTGGTGCTTGACGACACCGACCGGCGCCTCGACCTGCAACAGGCCGAAGCGGCGCTTGCCGACGTTGTGCGCCGGGTGCGCGGCTACCAGGCAAACAACACCTCGCTCTCGGGCCAGATCGCCGCCCATCAGGCTGATGTTCTTCGCGCCCACGCTGAACTTGGCCGCGCGCAGGCGGAATATGACCGGCGCGCCCCACTTGCCGACAGCGGCGCGGTGTCAGGCGAGGAGCTGACCAGCGTCAAGACCCAGCTGGAAGCCGCCCAGGCGGCCTACGCGCAAGCCCAGGCCAACGTCCAGGCGGCTGTCGGCGCCCGCGAATCCAACAACGTGTTGATCGAGGGGGTGTCCCTCGACCAGAACCCCGAGGTGAGGGCCGCCCAGGTCAAGGTCGATCAGGCGCGCGTCAACCTCATGCGTACGATCGTGCGGGCGCCCATCGACGGCATCGTCACCAAGCGAGAGGTGCAGGTGGGCCAGATGGTGGCGCCAGGCACGCCGATGATGATCGTCGTGCCGGTGCAGCAGGCCTATGTGGACGCTAACTTCAAAGAGGTGCAGCTCGCGAAGGTCCGCCCCGGCCAACCCGCCGCCCTCACCAGTGACCTTTACGGCGACCACGTCGTCTATCACGGCCGGGTGGTCGGGTTCTCGGGCGGCACCGGGTCCGCGCTGGCGATCGTGCCGGCTCAGAACGCCACCGGCAACTGGATCAAGGTCGTCCAGCGGCTGCCAGTCCGCATCGCCCTCGACCCGCAGGAGCTGGCCGCCCACCCGCTGAAGGTCGGTCTCTCGATGAACGCCGACATCGACGTCGCCGGCTGAACCCTCACTCGGACGCGCCCTAGCTTCTGACCTTGAAGGAAGACCGTCATGACGACCGCAACCTCGCATGCGGCCGCGCAGGAAGCGCGCCCGCTGACCGGAGGCACGCTGCTTGCCGCGGCGCTCCTCATCGGGCTCGGCAACTTCCTGGTGGTGCTGGACACCACGATCGCCAACGTTTCCGTGCCGACGATCGCGGGTTCTCTTGGCGTCTCCTCATCGCAGGGGACCTGGGTCATTACCTCCTACGCGGTGGCCGAAGCGATCACCGTCCCCCTGACCGGATGGCTCGCCCGGCGCTTCGGCGCCCAGCGGGTGTTCCTCACCTGCTATCTGGGGTTCGCCGTCGTTTCCCTGCTTTGCGGTCTGGCCACCTCGCTGCCGATGCTGCTCGGCGGACGGGTGCTGCTGGGCCTGGTGGGCGGGCCGATCATGCCGCTGTCGCAGATGCTCCTGCTGCGTGTGTTCCCCAAGGAGCGCGCTACGCAAGGCACGGTGCTCTGGGCGATGACGACCCTGGTCGGCCCCGTAGCAGGACCGATCCTCGGCGGAATCATCTGCGATTCCATTGGTTGGCAGTGGATCTTCTTTATCAAGGTGCCCGTGGCCGCCGCCGGCGGATTGCTGCTGATCCGGCTCCTGCGCGGACAAGCGGACCCGACCGCGCGGGCGTTCATCGACAAGGTGGGCCTCGCGCTCCTGGTCCTTTGGGTGGGCGCCCTGCAGATCATGCTGGACGAAGGCCGCAACAACGACTGGTTCGCGTCGCCCGAGATCCGCGTCCTTGGCGTGATCGCCCTGCTCGGCTTCATCGCCTTTCTGATCTGGGAGCTGACGGAGGCGAACCCGATCGTCGACCTGCGCATCTTCCGCTACCGTGGCTTCGCCGCCGCTGCGACCACCTACGCGGTCGGCTTCGGGGCCTTCTTCGCCAGCATCGTCATCTTGCCGCTCTGGCTGCAGATGGACATGGGGTACACCGCGACCTGGGCTGGCTACGCCACCGGCATCATGGGCATCCTGGCCGTCGCCACCGCGCCGTTCGTCGGCAAGGCCATCGAACGGGGCGTCGACCCCCGGCTGATCATCTCGCTCGGCATCGTCTGGCTCGGACTGATGATGGTCTGGCGGATGAGCTTCACGCCGGACATGACCTTCCTGCAGATGGCGTGGCCGACGTTGCTCACGGGGCCGGCCATGGTGATGTTCTTCGTGCCCGTGACGGGACTCGCAATGGCGAGCGTCGGGCCGACCGAACAGGCGAACGCCGCCGGCCTCTCCAACTTCATGCGCACCCTCGCCGGCGCGTTCGCGACCTCGATCATTCAGACGGGGTGGTCGAACGCATCGCGGACGAACCAGACGGAGCTCTCCGGTGTCCTGCACCTGGGTCAAGCCAACCTCGACGGCATGCACACGCTGCCGGGGCCTGGTGAGACGGTCAGGACGCTGCTCAGCAGCCTGGTCGAAGGACAGGGCGTGATGCTGGCCACTTTGAACATGTTCGGCGCGATCGCGATCGTCCTGTTCTTCGCCGCGACCCTGATCTGGGTGGCGCCCAAACCGACCGGCCCGATCGACACAAGCGGCGCTCACTAGCAAGCCAGTGCTTGCAGCCGCTCAGAGGATTCAGATCCGTGGGAGCCATGCAGCCTTATTCCTCCTTGAGCCTGATCACGGCGCTCACCGCTCTGCTGGCGTCGATCCTTGGCCCGGTCGTGACCCTCTCCGTCGCACGGCATCAGTTCAGGGCCAATGTTCTCTCAACCAACCGACAGAAGTGGATCGACATGTTCCGCGACCGACTAGCGGAGCTACTCTCGGTCATGAACGCGGCGCAGGTGATCAAGCGCGCCTTGTCCGATGAATGGCGCGGGGGCGCCGGCGCCATTCACGACAATCCGGCGCTCGCCGACAAGATCGAGAAGACCTTCATGGCGGTGGCTCAAATCCAGCTCCTGACCAAGGGGGCCGAGCCGGTGCATCAAGCCCTCAACGAGGCGATCGGCGCCGCCCTGGTCTATCTGCTGGAGGACGACCCGAAGGAGACCGACGTCTCGGACCGCATCTTGGAAATCACGGACATCGCGCGCGGCATCATCCGCAACGAATGGCGCCGAGTGAAGCGCGGCGTCTGAGCCGTTACGAACGGCAGGTTTCCACCCAGCCCTGTCGCTCGGCGCGTCCGCTTCCGGGCATCACGCCAACGGCGAATTCCGACCCGAAGCCGACATTCGCGCTGGCCGCGATGACTGCGAAGCGGAGGCGAGCAGGCGGGGACGGCCAGCGGGGCGTTGCGCTCGGGCGCGGAGACGTGCGGTATGGCCCGAGCAAGCACGGGGGCGACCTTGAGCGAATTTGCCACGTTATCCCACCGCCGGCGGCTTAGATTCTGGGGCTGGGGGTACGAGGACGAGGACCTGTCGCCCGAGGAGGCCGGCCGCATCCGCGCATCGGCCGCCCGCGCGATCGGGCATACGCCCGATGAAACTCCGCCGCCGGTGGAAGCGGAGTTCGATCTGCCGGCGCCGCGCGCGACCGCCCCGAACGGGCTGGCGCCGATGGTGTCGGCGACGCCCTACGACCGCCTCACGCACGCGCTCGGCAAGTCGTTCGGCGATGTGGTGCGCATGCGCATGCGGCGAATCGACCATGCTCCGGACCTGGTGGCGTTCCCGAAGACACCCGAGCACGTCGCCGACCTGCTGGACTGGGCGTCGTCCGCGAACCTCGCGGTCGTCCCCTTCGGCGGCGGCTCTAGCGTGGCAGGCGGCATCGAGCCGGACGTGGGCGACTCCTATACGGGCAGCCTGGTAATCGACGTTCAGCACATGAACCGCGTGGTGGAGATCGACCGCCTTAGCCGCGCCGCGCGCATCCAGGCCGGCGCGCTTGGGCCCGAGATTGAAGAGCAGCTCCGCCCGCACGGGCTCACGCTGCGCCACTTCCCGCAGAGCTTCCAGATCTCGACGCTGGGCGGCTGGATCGCCACGCGCAGCGGCGGCCACTTCGCCTCGCTCTACACGCACATCGACGACTTCGTTGAATCGACAACGACCCTGACGCCGGCGGGCAGACTCGAGACCCGCCGCCTGCCCGGCTCCGGGGCCGGTCCCTCGCCGGACCGGATGATCATCGGGTCGGAGGGCGTACTCGGCATCATTGTGGAAGCGTGGATGCGGCTGCAGGACCGGCCCTCGCGCCAGGCGTCGGCCAGCGTCGGCTTCGCCTCCATGGGTCAGGCGACCGCCGCCGTACGGGCGCTTACTCAGGCCGGGCTCTACCCCAGCAACTGCCGCCTGCTCGACCCTGCGGAAGCGCTCGGGAACGGCGTGGGCGACGGGACCTCCGCGATCCTGGTCTTGGGGTTTGAGTCTGCCGACCATCCGCTCGACGCCTGGATGAGCCGCGCGGTCGAGCTCGTCGCCGACCATGGCGGGACGTACGACAAGGCGGCCGTCGCCGCCTCGCTCGCGCCCGCTGGCGACGCCGCGGTGCGCCGCGAGGGCGCGGCCGGCCAGTGGCGGAACGCCTTCATCCGCATGCCGTACGGGCGGAACCTCTCGGTGGGGCTCGGCATGATCGGCGACACCTTCGAGACCTCGATCACCTGGGACCGTTTCGAGAGCTTCTACGAGGCAGTGCGCGAGCGGGCGGCGAAGGCGATTGGCGAAATCTGCGGACATGAGGCGGGCGTCTCCTGCCGCTTCACCCACGTCTACCCGGACGGCCCGGCGCCCTACTTCTCCTACTCGGCCGTCGGCACTCGCGAGGGCAAGCTCCAGGACTCGCTCGCCCGCTGGCGCGACATCAAGGCCGCGACCAACGAGATCACCGTCTCGCTCGGCGGCACCGTTACCCATCACCACGCGGTCGGACGCGACCACAGGCCTGGCTACGAGAAGCAGATCCCGCCTCTGTTCCGCGCCGCGCTCGCAGCCGCGAAGGCCACCCTCGACCCCAGCGGCGTGATGAACCCCGGCGTCCTCATCGACCCTGCCGGCAGAAAGGTCGGGCAAAAGGGCCTGCTGGGAGGGATCTGACGAACCGCTGGTAGCGGGGGGTTTCGACCCTTAGGGACTCTCGACGGATCCCGCTGTCGATGATGCGATAGACGCGACCCGTAGCAGTTTTCTCGCTCTCGATTATCAGCCCCAGTTTCTTCTTCAGCCCGCCGGACAAAGCTCCTCGCACCGAGTGAGTCTGCCAGCCGGTGGCGGCCATCATGTCCTCGACGCTCGCGCCTTCAGGGCGCAGCAGCAAGGCTGCTAGCGCGCCGAGCTTGCCATTCGATGGCCGTGTTCCCTGCTAACAGGGAAATTATCAGGGAAAACGCTTATTTCTTGCCCCGAAATTGGTCGGGCAGCGCAGGCTAGGACTCCATCTTCTCGCGTGATAACAGAGGGTTAAGTCCTCGATTGAAGCTGGCCGAGGGCTGAATCGATCAGGGAATTAAAGCGCGCGAACAGGGAAGTCGCGCCGCCGATGCAGGGAAGTTACAGGCGCGGTTGCGCGGTGGCGACGCAGACGGTTCATCGAGCGCCGAGCCTCGGCCCAACCGGCCATTCATCGACTTTGGCGCGAGTCTCGCGCGGCGCTGGGGTCACCGCCCGGTTAGCCCCAGAACCGCTTCCTCGAAGGAAGCCCCAAACCGTCCGAAGCGACGTCAAGCAGGGTCTTCGCCCCGATCACGCCGCCCGGATGGCTAGCGCCGGCGTCAGACGCGCCACGCGCAGGTAGGGGACCAGTCCACCGAGCGCGATTGCGGCCAACAGCGCGGCTGGGCCTAGCGATGCACTAAGGAGCGTGAGCGACGGATAGATCCGCGGGGGGACGCCGAACTGGGCCAGCACCCCCGCGGCCCCAGAGAGACTGATGCCTCGATGCTGAAGCCAGAGGACAGCGCCTGCGCCGGCTGCGGGCCGATACTGCAGCCAAGCAGAGCCAGAACCAGAAGCTCAATCCACACCATTGCGCCGATCTGCGCCGGCCGCATGCCCAGCGCCAGCAGCGTGCCGAACTCGCGCGTCCGCTCGAGGCCGTATCCCGGCATATTCTTCCTAATATAGGATAATATTTAACGCCAATTAACCAAGTAATTAGGAGTTTCAATAAGATTTTCATAGCGATCGGAGCGCCAAACGTGGCATAGTGTCACTGGCAATTCTTTTGCACAGAGCAATCTGTGTTTGATTTGCGTCCCAGTTCGAAACAACTCGGCCGAACCCGGCTCAATACACTCCGGCGGCCTATCGCAATGGGAGAACATGCGATGAAGAACTTCGTTCAGCGTTTCCTCGCCAATGAGTCCGGCGCGACGGCCATCGAGTACGGCCTGATCGTCGCCCTGATCGCCGTCGTCATCATCAGCGCGGTCACCACGCTCGGCACCAACCTCAACACCACCCTGAGCGCCGCCGGCAGCGCGATCGCCTACTAAGACGTCCTAGACGCCAAGTTCGGTGAGGCCGCGGTCACCAGCCGCGGCTTCGCTGTTTCGCGACCTTGCCCCACGCGGGGCAAGGGAAACGTAACGGGCGCTTTCCACCCCGAACAGTTCTGCGCTTCGTCCGATCTGCCTGTCCACTAGCCCAGACCTACCGGCGGCGGTCCTAGCGCGGTCGCTCCCGGGCATCGCGCCAACGGGAGAAATCGACCCCACGCTGACTTTGGCGATGTCTGCTTTCGGGCATGATGCCAACGGCGAGAACCGACCGGGGCTGTGTGAAAACGCCGCCTGAGTTAGAATCTCGAAGCAACTGCTTCGGGGCCTGGGATGAAGCGCTTTGTCGAGGGTGAGGATCGTCGGCAGGGGGTTTTGCTGCCGGAGTTCCTGGACGACTACGTGTCGGAGGAGAACCCGGTCCGGGTGATCGATGTGTTCGTCGAGGAACTGGACCTGGGAGAGCTTGGGTTCGAAGGCGTGGTGCCAGAGGTGACGGGGCGGCCTGGCTACCATCCGGGCCTGCTGCTGAAGATCTACGTCTACGGCTACATCAACCAGATCGCCTCCAGCCGGCGGCTTGAACGGGAAGCGCAGCGCAACGTCGAGCTGATGTGGCTGACGGGACGGCTGGCGCCCGACTTCAAGACCATCGCCGACTTCAGGAAGGACAACGGTCCG
Source organism: Caulobacteraceae bacterium (assembly GCA_035604515.1). GTDB lineage: Bacteria > Pseudomonadota > Alphaproteobacteria > Caulobacterales > Caulobacteraceae > Acaudatibacter. The sequence continues at coordinate 12,035 of DATNIH010000166.1, forward strand.
GCGATCCGAGCGACCTGCCGCCGGTTCGTCGATCTGTGCCGGCGGCTGGAGCTGTTCACTCACGCTGTGGCGGCGATCGACGGCAGCAAGTTCAAGGCGGTGAACGCCCGGGACAAGAACTTCACTCGGGCCAAGCTGCAGAAGCGGATGGACCAGGTCGAAGCCAGCATCGAGCGCTACATGGCCGCCCTGGAGACGGCTGACCGCCAGGAGGGCGAGCTGGCGCAGGCTAAGTCTGGGCGTCTGAAGGACAAGATCTCCCAGCTTCGTGAGCAGATGGCGGCGTTCAAGGCGCTGGCGCCGGTGGTGCAGGCCGCGCCGGATCAGCAGCTCTCGCTGAGCGACCCGGACGCACGCTCGATGGCGACGAGCGGGCGCGGCAGCGGCATGGTCGGCTACAACGTCCAGGCTGCGGTCGACGCCGAGCACCATCTGATCGTGGCTCACGAGGTCACCAACGTCGGCCACGACCGCGGCCAGCTGTCCAACATGGCCGGCGAGGCCAAGGCGGCGATGGGCGCGGGTCAGCTCGAGGTGCTGGCCGACCGCGGCTACTTCAGCGGGGAGGAAGTGCTCGCCTGCGAGCCGCTTGGCGTCACGCCCTATGTGCCCAAGCCGCTGACCTCAGGCGCCAAGGCCAGGGGCCGCTTCGGCAAGCAGGACTTCGTCTACCGCCCGGACGAGGACGTCTATCGCTGCCCCGCCGGCGAGACCCTGACGCGCCGCTTCACATCGCTAGAAGACGGCAAGAACCTGCATGTCTACTGGACCAGCCGCTGCGCCGGCTGCCCGCTGAAGCGCCAGTGCACAGACGGCAAGGAGCGGCGGATCAGGCGCTGGGAGCACGAGGGCGTCATCGACGCCATGCAGGCGCGGCTCGA
>DATNIH010000167.1:0-30373 GCA_035604515.1 Caulobacteraceae bacterium
GGCGGCGGCGGCCATGGCGGTCTTCAGCTGGTCCTGATCGACGCTGCAGGCGCCGGCATTGGACCCGCCGAAGATCGGATCGCGCGGGATGGTGTTGGCGAAGGGCGCCTGAAGGTTGCACCCGGGCTGCAGCGCCGCCGCGGTGACGCGGCCGCTCTCGCGCGTCCGCTGGTCGGCGCCGTCGCTCCAGATCGTCACCCGGCCCGGTCCGGCGCAGCCCTGGCGCGGCAAAAGGCCTGCGGCGCGATAGGCCTCGCGCAGCGTCACGCCCATCAGCCGCAGCGTCTCGCCGCCGTGCGGAGTCAGCTCCCCCGGCGCCACCGGCCAGTCGGGCCAGGGCTTGTCGGCATACTTGGCGAGGTCGGCGTTGGCCTGGGTCGGCGGGCGCACGCCGTGCCGCGTGACGATGACGACGCGGACCAGATGCGGGCTCGCAGCCTCGGCTGTCCCAGCGGCCAGGAAGAGGGCGGCGGCAAGCAGGGCGATCAGGCGGATCATGGACGGCTCCAGTCAGACGCGCATGTTGCCGCTTTGCGTCCCGAACGCGACAGTCTTGTGAACTCTGCGGCAGACCTCGGGGGCGACCGCGATCAGGTCATCATCACTTCGCGGTCGGCGCGCCGTTCGCCCTCGCCCGGCAGGTCGTCGAACGAGCCGTGGCTGGAGGCGTAGAGCTTGGCGTAGAGCCCGCCCCGGGCCATCAGCGCCTCGTGCGGGCCCTGCTCGACGATCTTGCCCTGCTGCAGCACGATGATCTCGTCGGCGTCGCGCACCGTGGCCAGGCGGTGGGCGATCACCAGGCAGGTGCGCCCGGTCATCAGCGCCTTCAGCGCCCGCTGGATCTCCAGCTCGGTGAAGCTGTCGATGTTGGCGGTGGCCTCGTCGAGGATCAGGATCTTCGGATCGATCACCAGCGCCCGGGCGAACGACAGCAGTTGGCGCTGGCCCAGCGAGATGTTGCGCCCGCGCTGGCCCAGCGGTGTCGCATAGCCCTGCGGCAGGCGCATGATGAAGTCGTGCGCCCTGACCGCCTTGGCGGCGGCCACCACCTGCTCGTGCGTGGCGTCGGAGGCGTAGCGGATGTTGTCCTCGATGGTGCCGGTGAACAGGAACGGCTCCTGCAGCACCATGCCGATGGTCTTGCCCAGGCTCTCCAGTGTCACGTCGCGAACATCGTGGCCGCCCACCAGCACCCGGCCTTCGCCCACTTCGTAGAAGCGCCGCACCAGCGAGATGATGCTGGTCTTGCCCGAGCCGGTCGGCCCCACCAGCGCCACCACGTGCTTGGGCTTCACCCGGAACGAGATATCGCGCAGCACTGGCCGGGCAGGATCGTAGCCGAAGGTGACGTGATCGAACTCGACCGTCGGGGTTTCCTCGGTGATCTCGGCGGCGTCCGGCTTGTTGGTGATGGTCACCGGCACGTCCAGCACCTCGAAGATGCGGTAGCCGGCGGCCATGGCGCGCTGCAGGGCGGTGTACTGCATCGACAGCATCCGCACCGGCTCGAAGAAGCGCTGCACGAAGATCACGAAGATGACCATGTCGCCGACCGCCAGCGTACCGCCCAGCACCTGCTCGCCGCCGATCACGATGATCACCGCCATGGCGAAGCCAGTCAGGATCGCGACGGTCGGGCTCATGATCGCGGCGAGGAAGGCCGACTCGACGGAGGCGTTCAGGTTGTCGCGGGCCTTCTCCTCGTAGAGCTCGAAGTTCATCGCCTCGCGGCGCGTCTCCTGCACCGTGCGCACGCCGCTGATATTTTCGGCGAGCGCGCTGTTGGCGGTCGACGAAGCGTCGCGGGCGCGGCGGAAGTTGACCTTGGAATAGGGCAGCCAGATCGCGCGGATGCCGATCAGCGCCGGCAGCACCAGCATGGTCAGCGCGCCCAGCTTCCAGTTCATGTGCAGCATCCACACGACGATGCCGATCAGCACCACGAAGTCGCTGAGGGTCGAGGTGGTGCTCTCCAGGAAGTCCTGCAGTGCGTTCACGTCGCCCTGCAGGCGGGCCATGATCCGTCCGACGTGGGTCTTGTCCATGAAGGTCAGGGCGACGCTCTGGAAGTGGTCGAACATCGCCCGGCGCACGTCGAAGATCACCTTCTGCGCCAGCCGTGTGCTCATCGACTGCGACAGCAGCGAGGTGATGGTGAAGATCACCACGGCGATGCCGAACTCGAACACCATCAGGTCGATCCGGCCGGGCGGGGAGTGCGGGGTGGTCGCCGCCGTCACCGCCTGGCCGATCATCACCGGCAGGGCCAACTGGGCGAACGCCGACAGCACGGTGGCGACCAGGGCGCCGATCAGATAGCGCGGGTGCGGCTTCAGGAAGGCGGCGAACCGGCGAACGATCCGGGTGTCGAACGACATGAAGATCTCTTCGCCCTCGGCGCTGCCGAGATTGGCGTTGCGTCGGCGCGGCGGCGGGGCCGCTGCGGGCGCCTCGCGGTCGAAGGCGAACTCGCTCATTCCGCCGCCTCCGTGACTTTGCGGCGGATTCGGGCGTCGGCCACCGAGAGGCCCTGTTCGGTGCGGGTCTGCAGCTGGAAGAGGTCGAAGTACTCGCCGCCCAGCGCCAGCAGCTCGGCATGGGTGCCGCGCTCCACCACCCGGCCTTCCTCGAGCACCAGGATCTCGTCGGCGTGCATCAGCGACGACAGCCGGTGGGCGATGATCAGGGTGGCCTTGGCCTTGGTCGCTTCGGCCAGCGCGTCGCGCACGCGCTTCTCGGTCACCGCGTCGATCGCCGCGGTGCTGTCGTCGAAGATCATGATCCCCGGCCCCGGCACCACGCCGCGGGCGATCGACATCCGCTGGCGCTGGCCGCCGGAGAGCGCGACGCCGCGCTCGCCGACGCGCGTTTCGTAGGCCTTGGGCAAGTGGGCGATGTATTCATGCAGCTGGGCGGTTTTGGTGGCGCCGACGATGCGCTCTTCCTCGGCCCAGGGATCGGCGTAGGCGACGTTGTTGGTGACCGTGGCGTCGAACAGGAACGCCTCCTGCTGCACCAGGCCGACGTATTCGCGCAAGGACGCGAGCTGGACGTCGCGAATGTCCTGCCCGTCGATGGTGATCCGCCCGCCGGTGACGTCGTAGAAGCGCGGGATCAGGTTGGCGATGGTCGACTTGCCGCTGCCCGGCGGGCCGACGATGCCGAGCGTCTGGCCGCGGCCGATGCGGAAGCTGATGTCGTGCAGCACCGGCTTGCCCGGGTCGTAGGCGAAATCGACGTGCTCGAACGCCAGCACGCCTTCGCTGGGGCTCAGCGGCGGCGCGCCGGGCTTGTCGGCGATGTCCGGCTCGATATCGAGGATCTCGAACAGGCGCGAGCCGCAGGTGGTGGCTCTCGCCGCCGACATCACGATCATGATCACCTGCCGCACCGGCCCCTGCAGGATGGTGAGGTAGAGCACGAAAGCGGCCATCACCCCGGGCGTCATGGTTCCGGCGGCGACCTTGTGGCCGCCGTACCAGAGCACCGCGCCCTGGGACGCGTAGAAGGTGAGGGTGGTGGTGCGGATCGCGGTCATCCGCAGCTTGATCCGCTCGTAGGCCTGGCGCAGCGCCTCGGTGGCGGCGCTGTCGAACTTGCCGAGCTCGAAGTTGCGGGCGGCGAAGGATCGCACCACGCGGATGCCCTGCAGGTTTTCCTCCATCGTCAGCGTCAGGACGCTCATCAGCGTCTGCACCCGCATCCAGGCGATCCGCAGCAGGAAGCCGACCCGGGCCAGGGTGACGACGCTGAAGGGCACGAAGGCCAGCGCCAGCAGCGCCATGATGGGGTCGGCCGCGAACATCAGCCAGGTCGCCACCACCAGCATCAGCACCAGGGTCAGCGACATCATCATCCCGTTCTGGATGAACATGCGCGTGCCCTCGAGATCGATCATGCCCCGGGTGATCAGGTCGCCGGAGTGGATCTTGTCGTGGAAGCGGAACGAGAGGCGCTGCAGCTGGCGGAAATAGTCGAGCCGCAGGCGATAGGCGACCTTCTGGCTGACCCATTCGGCCTGGAAGCCGCTGAGACCCGTGAGCAGACCCTGGATGATGCTGACGCCGATCACCAGCGCCGCGCTCAGCCAAAGCGCATGTTCCGACTGCTGCGCGAGCAGGCTCTGTTGCCCGGCGGCGAGGTGAATGGCGCGGGCGTGGTCCAGCGCCTTCAACAGCGCGGCGATCTGATCGACCGCGTGGCCGAACAGCCGGGGCACGGCCAGGCTCGCCACCGCCGAGCCCAGCGAGCAGACGATCGCCAGCACCACCTGCAGCGGATCGGTCTGGAGTCCCAAGGTCACGATGCGCCGCAGAATGTGCGGCATCGCCTTCACGTCGATCGTCGGGCGCGCTTCGACGTTCGGCGGCTCGCCCAATGGCGCGCCTATCGAATCAGACATCTAAATTTCCGTCTTCGGTATGTCTTTCATTGTGGGGCCGGATCGGTCCGAACGCAAATCCATGGGCGCCGCTGCTGACAGGTTCGGCGGGTTTTCGCGGCTAGCGTCGTGGCCGAGGAGACGCCATGACCCGGTGGTTCGCCGTCCTGCGCACCCGTGGTCCGAACTGGGATCACGCCACGCCGCTGCGCCAGCAGAGGCTGTGGGACGAACATGCAACGTTCACGGATAATCTTGCAGCGGAGGGCCTGCTCCGGGTGGCCGGTCCGCTGGAAGGCTCGATCGACGTGCTGCTGATCATGCGCGGCGAAAGCGCCGAGGCGATCGAGGCGCGGCTGGTGAAGGATCCGTGGACGCCGGTCGGCATGCTGAGCACCACCTGGATCCGGCCCTGGAACGTGCTGGTTGGGGCGCTGATCTAGCCTACGCCTACTCCACCGCCAGGATCACGTGCGAGGCCTTGATCAGCGCCAGCAGGCGCTCGCCCGGCGCGATCTCGAGCGCTTCGGCGCTTTCATGGGTGACGGTGGCGGTGAGGATCTTGCCGCCGCCAATATCCAGCCTGACCTCGTCGTTGACCGCGCCACGCTCGACTTCGACCACGACGCCCGCCAGCTTGTTGCGCGCCGAGGTGCGCAGCGACTCGTCACCCCGCGCCAGGATCACGAAACTCGACTTGATCAGGGCGATCGCCTCGCGGCCGGGCGCCAGGGCAAGGTCCTCGACGCTGTGGCGGGTGATCACGGCGACGATCTCGGCGCCGCCGCCAATGCCGAGCACCACCTCGGCGCTGACCGCGCCGTCGGTGATCCGATCCACCACGCCGCGAAGGGCGTTGCGCGCGCTGGTCTTCATGCCGAGGCTCCATAGCAGCGTATGCAGCGGCGCCGAGGCGGCGCCCGCGACCCGCCGTTCCAATGTCTCCAGCACGTGGCCGAGTTCCGTCTCGACGGCCTGGAACGCTGCGATCAGCGCTTCGCCCTCGGCGGTGACCTCGGCGAAGCCACCGTGACGTCCGCCAACCCGGGTGGTGACCAGCGGGCGGTCGAACAGGTTGTTCAGCGCCTGCACCGCGTCCCAGGCCCCCTTGTAGCTGAGGCCGGCGGCCTTGGCGGCGGCGGCGATCGAGCCCTCGCGGCCGATCGCCTGCAACAGCGCGATCCGCAGCGCGCCGATCTGGCCTTGAGGGCCCTTGCGCAGCACCAGATCGCCAGTCACAGCCGTCGCGGGCTTCACTTGGTCTCCACGGGGGGCCCGCTGCTGGGGCCGGCGGCGTCAGAACGTCGTGCGCAGCGTCATCACCCAAGCATGTTGGTAGGTCGGCGTCAGCACCGGCGTGGTGGTCAGCGCCGGCGAGACGGCGATTTGGTAGCCGACGCCGAAGATGCCCTTCACCCGGCCGGCGATCTTGAAGCGGCCCATGACGACGCCGGGAGTGATGAACACCTGGTTCTTGCCACCGCGTTGGCCGTCGAGCCAGTAGGTCGAGTTCGCCTCGATCTCGGGCCAGAAGTAGGTGGCGAAGTGGTACTGCAGCGCAATGTTGGTCACGACCGACACGCCGATGGTGCTCGCGTGGCTAAGCGGAATCGGCAAGCCGACGGTGGCCTGGATGTCCCAGTCGCCCCAGCCTTTGCCGGCCGCCAGCGTCGGCGTGACCACCCAGGCGTCGTTGGTCAGCGCCTTGATCCCCGTCGGCGCCTGCACGCCGATGAAGCCGGTGACGATGTAGTTGCCGTTCTGCTCGTTGGCGCTGATGAAGCGCTGCTTGATCAGCAGGAACGGCCAGTCGTTGAAACCCTCCGCGGGCTTTTTGATGGTGCGGTCGATGTAAGGCGGCAGGTTGAGGATCACCTCGTTGCTGGTGGTCGGGATCAGCTCAAGGCCCTTGCCGGCGTCGAAGTTGGTGAGTTCGGCGCCGTTGCCGAGCTTCTCCCAGTACTGGTCGTAGCGGAATTCCTCCTCCAGCCGCGGAGTGACGGTGACGATCGGCGTCATCCACTGCGGCTGGCTGGCCTTGGCCTCGTCGACCCGCTCGAACCAGTGCGCGAAATAGTCGGAGACCGCGTCGGCAGACGCCGGCGCCGGCGGATCGCTCGCAGGGGCCGGCGGGCCGTCCGTGGCAGCCACCACGATCGGACCGGCCTGCTGACCAGCCTGCTGGGCCTGGGCCGCGCCGGAGATCGCTGTGCTCGCGGCCAGACAAGCAAAACCCGCGAAAATACTCACCCGAACCATGGTCGCCCCGCTTTCAGAAAAATCGATATGCAGTTTCTCTACATATCGATGGCGGCTCCTGCAAACAGCCTGTATCAGCGTCGGGTCGACAGCCTACGGCCTATCGGCCGGCGGCGGCCTTGCGGGCGTCCCGCGCCGCCAGGAACGCGGCCATCATCCGGGTCGGCTCGTCGGTGCGGTAGGCGTCGGCGAAGGCCTCGACGCCGGCGGTGATCGCCTGGCCCAGCGGCAGCGTCTCCCAGGCGGCGATCAGCGCCTTCTGCTGGCGAATTGCGCCGGGCCCGCAGGCGAGGATGTCGGCGAGACAGGCGTCGACCGCAGCGTCCAGTTCGTCGGCGGGCGTCACCTCCTCGACCAGGCCCCAGGCCAGCGCGCATTCGGCGTCGATGGTTTCGCCCGTGAGCAGCAGGCGGCGGGTGCGGCCCCAGCCGATCAGCATCGGCAGCAGCGCGGCCTCGACCACCGAAGGGATGCCGAGCCGCACCTCCGGCATGCCAAGCTCCGCCAGGTCCGAGGCGATACGGAAGTCGCAGGCCGCGGCGAGTTCGAGTCCGGCGCCAAAGCAGTAGCCCTGGATGCGGGCGATCACCGGAACCGGGCAGGCGCGGACGGCGGCGCAGGCGCGGTGCACGCCGGTGATGAAAGCGCGCGCTGCGTCCGGCCCCTCGATCGCGCTCATCTCGCGGATGTCGGCGCCGCCGACGAAGGCGCGCTCGCCGGCGCCGGTCACCACCACCGCCCGCAGCGCTTCGTCCTCGCCCAGCTGGGCCAGCGCGTGGACGAACTCGCCCAGCAGGTCCGACCCAAGCGCGTTCAGCCGCGCCGCATTGTCGATGACGACGGTAGCGATGCCTTGCGCGTCACGGCGCACATCGATGCGGCCCTCGGCGGCGCCCGCTGTGGAGATTGTCATGCGAAGAGGCTATTCCTCCGCCGCCGCCGCGCCAACGTCCCGCCGGCTGCGGCGAGGATCGGGGAGAGAGACATGATCGGCTACGCCACCATCGGCAGCAACGACCTGGAAAAGGCCAAGACCTTCTACGACACCGTGCTTACCCCGCTTGGCGGCAAGCGCACCTTCGCCAGCGACCGCATGCAAGGCTACGCCGGCGCCGGCGGCGCGATGCTGGCGGTCTGCACGCCCTACAATGGCGAGACGGCCATCCCCGGCAACGGCAACATGGTCGCCCTGCAGGCGCCGTCGCCGGAAGTGATCGCCGAGACCTACAAGCTGGCGCTGGCCAACGGCGCCACCGACGAAGGGCCGCCCGGCGAGCGCATGCCCGGCTTCTACGGGGCCTACTTCCGCGACCTCGACGGCAACAAGGTCTGCGTCTTCAAGATGGGGTGACGGCGCGCAGGCGGTCATGACCACCGATCTGGCCGCCTATCTGCGCGCCGAGCGGCTGCCGGCCGGCTATCTCCAGTTCGTCGACACGGCGCTAGGCCCGATCGCCGAGCGCGTCGCCGCGATCGACCGACGCGGGTCGGCCCTGCTGGTCGGCGTAACCGGGCCGCAGGGCTCGGGCAAGTCGGCGGCCGCCGGCGCGTTGGCGCTCTTGCTGCGGGACCGGGGCCTGCGCACCGCGATCCTGTCGCTCGACGATCTCTATCTGACCCTGGCCGAGCGCCGGACGCTGGCCGCCGACGTGCATCCGCTGTTCCTCACCCGCGGCGCCCCAGGAACCCACGATGTGGCGCTCGGCATGGCCGTGATCGAAGCCCTCGGCCGCGCCGGCGAGTCCGCCGTGCCGCGGTTCGACAAGGCCAGGGACGATCGCCGCGACCGGGCGGACTGGGACGTCTTCGCCGGTCCGGTCGACGTGATCCTGTTCGAAGGCTGGTGCGTCGGCGCGCGGCCGCAGGCCGACGCGGCGCTGATCCAGCCGATCAACGGGCTGGAGCGCACGCGCGATCCGGACGCCGTCTGGCGCCGCTACGCCAACGCCGCGCTCGCCGGGCCTTACCAGGACCTGTTCGGCAAGATCGGGTTTCAGGTCCTGCTGCGGGCGCCGAGCTTCGATGCCGTACTCGGCTGGCGGCTCGAGCAGGAGCACAAGCTGCGCGAGCGCGATGGTCCCGCCGCCGGGCAGACCGACGCCCAGATCGCGACTTTCATCCAGCACTACGAACGCCTCACCCGCCACATCGCCGCCGAGATGCCGGCGCGGGCCGATGTGGTGGTGCGGCTGGGGGACAACCGAGACGTGCTCAAACTAACCCTCGCCCCACCGCAGAGTGGGGAGGCCGGGCGGCGAAGCCGATCGGACGGGTGAGGGCCCCTTGGCGCCGAAGGCGTCGAGGCTGGCGAAGCCAGGATGCGCTGCGGCGCGCTCGCCGCCTCGCGCCGAGCCCCTTCACCTGACCTCTCCCCGCCTTGCGGGGAGAGGGATACTGGAAAGCGAGGTTCGGAGGTTACTCCACGATCGACGAGTAGATGATGCTCTTCAGCTGGCCGCGGAAGTTGAAGGCGCCGGAGGGCATCAGCTGGGTCATGAACACGACGGTGAGGTCTTCGACGTCGTCGACCCAGAAGATGGTCGAGGCCGCGCCGCCCCAGTAGAAGTCGCCCGCGGCGATCGTGCCGGACTTCACCGTATCCAGCGTGCAGGCGAAGCCGAGGCCGAAACCGACGCCCTCGTTGGCGGTCTCGGAGAAGCCGCCGATCGCCATCTGCGTCAGGTCCTTGCCGTCCTTCAGGTGGTTGCGGCGCATCAGCTGGATCGTGCGCGGGCCGAGGATGCGCGCCCCGTCGAGCTCGCCGCCACGGCGGATCATCTCGCAGAAGCGCAGATAGTCCTCGGTGGTGCCGGTCAGCCCCCCGCCGCCGGAGAAAAACGAGGGCTCGTTCAGGTAGTCGCGGTCGGCATCGGGGATCACCTGCAGCGACTTGTCGGGCGCGCGGCGATAGTTGGCGCAGAAGCGGTCGATCCTGTCCGGCGCCACCACGAAGCTGGTGTCCTTCATGCCCAGAGGGTCGAAGATGTGCTCCTGTAGGTATCGGTCGAACCTTTGGCCGGAGATCTTCTCGACCAGGGCGCCGCAGACGTCGGTGGACAGCGAGTACATCCAGCGTTCGCCGGGCTGGTAGCGCAGCGGCACCTTGGCCAGCTTGTCCATGAACTCCATCAGCGTCTCGCCGCGGCCGCGGCACGCGCCGACCTCGCCGTAGACCGCGTCGACCGCATGGCCGCTGTCCTCGGCGCCGAGCGCGACCAGCGCCGAGCCATAGGTCAGCCCGCCAGTGTGGCAGAGCATGTCGCGCATGCTGACGGGGCGGTTAGGCGCTTCGGTCTGCATAGTCTCGCCCCGGCCGCTGACCCAGACCTTGTGATCGCGCCAAGCGGGGAAGAAGCGGCTGACCGGGTCGTTGAGCTGGAAATAGCCGCGCTCGTAGAGGCTCATCAGCGCCACCGAGGTGATCGGCTTGGTCATCGAGTAGATGCGGAAGATGGCGTCGTCGGTCATTGTCTTGCCGCGCTCGCGATCCATCTGGCCGAACGAGCGGAAATAGGCCAGATGGCCGTGGCGGGCGACCGCCACCTGGCAGCCGGCAATCTTGCCGCTGGCGATGTAGTTGCGTTCGAGGTGGTCGGTGATGCGTTCTAGACGCGCGGTAGAGAGCCCGGTCTGCTTTGGCGCCAATTCCATGATCAAAATCCTTCCCTCAATGTCGAAACCTCCCGCCGCGTTCGTCCTGCGTCAAGCCTGGGTCTTCGCGCTCCTGCTGAGCTGGTTGGCGCCGTCCGCGCTCGCCGCGCCCTCGATCTTCCGCGCCGAGATCCCGTCGCCGGCGGTTGGGGAGAACCATGGCGCGGCGATCGCCGAACTGGCGTCCGGCGCCCTGCTGGTCTGCTGGTATTCCGGGGCGCACGAAGAGGACGTCAGCGTGCGCATCCTGTGTTCGCGGGGGAAAAGCGACGGCGCCAGCTGGTCGACGCCCTGGACCGCGGTCCCACCCGGCGACCAGGCGATCGGGGCGTCCGCGCCCAACAAGAGCCTCGGCAACGTCACCCTGACGGTCACGCCGGACGGCCGCATCTGGATGGCGCACGGGGTGATCCAGGACTGGCTGCTGCCCGTCGTCGGCAATATCTGCCGCAACTGGGCCTGCGGGCGGATCGACGCGCGAGTTTCGGCCGACGACGGCCGCACCTGGTCGCCGGGGCACCGGCTGGTCGATCTCGGCGGCGCCCTGCCACGCGCCGAGCTGAAGCCGGTCGAGGGCGGCTATCTGCTGCCGTTCTACGAGGAGTCGGCGCAGCGGGCGACGATCGGCAGGGTGGCGTTCCTGGGCGACGCGCCGGTCCTGCAGGCGTCCTGGCCGCTCGAAGGCTGGAAGCTGATCCAGCCGGCGCTGGTGCGCCAGAGCGACGGGCGCTTCCGCGTGTTCTTCCGCGATCCGCAGCGCCAGGGCGTCTATGTCGCGCTGTTCGACCCCGGCGCCGGCGACTGGACCGCGCCCGAGCTCACCAACCTGCCCAATCCCAGCGCCGCGGTGGACGCGTTCGACGACGGCGCTGGCCGCGACGTGCTGATCTACAACCCCTCGAACACCAGCCGCGACGTGCTCGCGCTGGCAAGATCCAGCGACGGCGTCCACTTCGAGACCGGCTGCAACCTGTCCCTGCCCGGATCGGAGGCGGCCGCCGCCTATCCTTCGGTCATTCGCGGCCGGGACGGGGCGTGGCGCGCGGTCTATTCGGCCAACGCCAAGGGCAGGATCAAGTTCGTACGCTTCGCCAGCGACTGGCTGGAAGAATGTTTCGCCCACAAGGGTTAGCGCGCAAGATTCTACCGGCGTGAAGGCATTCGATGGAGTCGGTTGCGAACCAATTTTCGCCAATCGCCGCTAGCTGACGCACGTTTGATCGTGTCGCAGTCGACAGACCTGGGGCTTGGCATGTAGATGCGCGAAGATGCGCCCGAACATCGGGAACACCAGCAGGGCTAGGACGGGTTATTCTAGATGGCGCTTAGGCCGCACCAAGGACTGTATGACCCGCGTCATGAACATGACGCGTGCGGCGTGGGGTTTGTGGCCAACATCAAGGGCCGCAAATCGCACGAGGTCATTGCCTGCGGCCTGGAGATCCTGATCAACCTGAACCACCGCGGCGCGGTGGGCGCCGATCCCCTGGTCGGCGACGGCGCCGGCGCTCTGATCCAGATCCCCGATGCGCTCTACCGCGACTGGGCGACTAACGCCGGGCTGGAGCTGCCCGAGCCCGGCCACTACGGCGTCGCCATGTGCTTCATGCCGCAGGACGAAGCGGCGCGGGAGCTGGCGATCGGCCAGTTCGAGCACTTCATCCGCGTCGAGGGCCAGCAGCTGATCGGCTGGCGCGACGTGCCGGTCGACCCGACCGGGCTCGGCAAGGCGGTGCTGGAGCAGATGCCGGTGATCCGCCAGGCGTTCGTCGGCCGCGGCGCCCAGGTCCGCGACCAGGACGCCTTCGAGCGCAAGCTGCTGGTGATCCGCAAGCAGACCCAGAACCCGCTTGAGAAGCTGGCCGAGAAGTACGGCCTGCCGAGCCTGACCGACCTCTACATGCCGTCGTTCTCCAGCCGTACGGTGGTCTACAAGGGCATGATCCTCGCCCATCAGGTCGGCACCTTCTACAAAGACCTGACGAACCCGTTGGCGGAATCGGCGGTGGCGCTAGTGCACCAGCGCTTCGCCACCAACACCTTCCCGTCGTGGAAGCTGGCGCACCCCTACCGCTTCATCGCCCATAACGGCGAGATCAACACCAAGAGCGGCAACATCAACTGGATGAACGCCCGCCGCCGCACGATGGAGTCGGCGCTGCTGGGGCCGGACCTCGACAAGATGTGGCCGCTGATCCAGACGGCCGACTCCGACACCGCCGCCCTCGACAACGCGCTCGAGCTGCTGCTCGCCGGCGGCTATCCGCTCGCCCACGCCATGATGATGCTGATGCCCGAGGCCTGGGCCGGCAATCCGCTGATGGACGCCAAGCGGCGCGCTTTCTATGAATACCACGCCGCGCTGATGGAGCCGTGGGACGGCCCGGCCGCCGTCGCCTTCACCGACGGCCGCCAGGTCGGCGCGACGCTCGACCGCAACGGCCTGCGCCCGGCCCGCTTCATCATCACCAACCAGGACCACGTGGTGATGGCCTCCGAGGTCGGCGTGCTGCCGGTGGAGGACGAGCGCATCGTCCGCAAGTGGCGGCTGCAGCCGGGCAAGATGCTGCTGATCGACATGGAAGAAGGCCGCATCGTCGAGGACGAGGAGATCAAGGCCAAGCTGGCCGAGGCCGAGCCCTACGAGGAGTGGCTGCGCGCCACCCAGTTCAAGCTCGACGACCTCGAAGAGCCGCCGCAGTGGGAGCCGGCGCGGGCCAACGACCCGGCCGAGTTCCTCGATCGGCAGCAGGCGTTCGGCTACACCCAGGAGGACCTTTCGTTCTTCCTCGAGCCGATGAGCGAGCAGGGCGACGACCCGGTCGGCTCGATGGGCTCAGACACGCCGATCGCGGTGCTCTCTTCCCGGCCCAAGCTGCTCTACGAATACTTCAAGCAGGGCTTCGCCCAGGTCACCAACCCGCCGATCGATCCGATCCGCGAGGAGCTGGTGATGAGCCTGGTCTCGATGATCGGCCCGCGCCCGAACCTGCTCGGACACCAGGCCGGCGCGCACAAGCGCCTAGAGGTCACCCAGCCGATCCTCTCCAACGCCGACCTGGAGAAGATCCGCTCGATCGCCGAGCTGGCCGACGGCGCCTTCCGCACCGCGACGCTCGACGCCACCTGGCCGGCCGCCGACGGCGCGGCCGGGCTGGAGCCGGCGCTGGAGCGGCTCTGCCACGCCGCGACCGACCGGGTGCTCGCCGACAGCAACATCCTGATCCTCTCCGACCGGGCTGTCGGCGTCGATCGCATCCCGATCCCCGCCGCGCTGGCCACCGCCGCGGTGCATCATCACCTGATCCGTCAGGGCCTGCGCATGCAGACCGGCCTGGTGATCGAGACCGGCGAGGCGCGCGAGGTGCACCATATGTGCGTCCTCGCCGGCTACGGCGCCGAGGCGATCAATCCCTATCTGGCGTTCGAGACCGTGGAGCAGCTGCGCACGCAGAACCGCTCCAAGCTCTCCGCCAAGGATGTGCAAAAGAACTACGTCAAAGCGCTCGGGAAGGGTCTGCTCAAGGTGATGTCCAAGATGGGCGTCTCCACCTACCAGTCCTACTGCGGCGCCCAGATCTTCGACGCCGTCGGCCTCTCCACCGAGCTGGTCGACAAGTTCTTCACCGGCACCGACACCAAGATCGAAGGCGTCGGGCTGAAGGAGATCGCCGAGGAGTGCGTGCGCCGGCACGCCGCGGCCTATGGCGATGCACCGATCTACCGCCACATGCTGGACGTCGGCGGCGCCTATGCCTGGCGGCTGCGCGGCGAGGAGCACGCCTGGACGCCGGACACGGTCGCGCGGTTGCAGCACGCCGTGCGCGGCCGCCTGCCGGCCGAGTACGCCGCCTTCGCCAATACCGTCAACGAGCAGAGCCAGCGCCTGCTCACCATCCGCGGCCTGATGCGGCTGCAGCCGGGCGAAACGCCCGTGCCGATCGAGGAGGTCGAGCCGGCGGCGGAGATCGTCAAGCGCTTTTCCACCGGGGCGATGAGCTTCGGCTCGATCAGCCGCGAGGCCCACACCACGCTGGCGATCGCGATGAACCGCATCGGCGGGCGCTCCAACACCGGCGAGGGCGGCGAGGAGGCGGACCGGTTCACACCGCTGCCGAACGGCGATTCCATGCGCTCGAAGATCAAGCAGGTCGCCTCGGGCCGCTTCGGCGTGACCGCCGAGTACCTGGTCAACGCCGACGACATCCAGATCAAGATGGCCCAGGGCGCCAAGCCGGGCGAGGGCGGCCAGCTGCCCGGCCACAAGGTCGACGCCAACATCGCCCGGGTGCGCCACTCGACGCCGGGCGTGGGCCTAATCTCGCCGCCGCCGCACCACGACATCTATTCGATCGAGGATCTGGCCCAGCTGATCCATGACCTGAAGAATGTGAACCCTGAGGCGCGCATCTCGGTGAAGCTGGTCTCGCAAGTGGGCGTCGGCACCGTCGCCGCCGGCGTCTCCAAGGCCCGCGCCGACCACGTGACGATCTCCGGTTTCGAAGGCGGCACCGGCGCCTCGCCGCTGACGTCGCTGACCCACGCCGGCTCGCCCTGGGAGATCGGCCTGGCCGAGACCCAGCAGACGCTGCTGCTCAACGGCCTGCGCACCCGCATCGCCGTGCAGGCCGACGGCGGCATTCGCACCGGCCGCGACGTCGCGGTCGCCGCGCTCTTGGGCGCCGACGAGTTCGGCTTCGCCACCGCGCCGCTGATCGCCGCCGGCTGCATCATGATGCGCAAGTGCCACCTCAACACCTGCCCGGTCGGGGTGGCGACGCAGGACCCGGTGCTGCGCGCCCGCTTCACTGGCAAGCCCGAGCACGTGATCAACTACTTCTTCTTCGTCGCCGAAGAGCTGCGCCAGATCATGGCCGAGATGGGCTTCCGCACCGTGGCCGAGATGATCGGCCGGGTGGACCGCATGGATGCGGCGCCGGCGGTCGAGCACTGGAAGGCGCACGGCGTCGACCTGTCGCGCCTGCTCTACGCCCAGCCGCCGGGTGACGCGCCGGCGCTGTGGAATTGCGACCATCAGGATCACGGCCTGGGCGGGGCGCTCGACCACGAGCTGATCGCCGCCGCGCAGCCGGCGTTCGAGGGCAAGGGCCCGGTGGTGGTCGAGCGCACGATCCGCAACGGCAACCGCACCGCCGGCGCCATGCTGTCCGGGGAGGTCGCCCGCCGGTTCGGCCACGCCGGCCTGCCGGAAGGCTCGATCAACGTGAAGTTCACCGGCGTCGCCGGCCAGACCTTCGGCGGCTTCCTCGCCCGCGGCGTCGCGCTCGAACTGACGGGCGACGCCAACGACTACGTCGGCAAGGGTTTGTCGGGCGGCCGGGTTGTCGTGCGCCATCCTGGCGGCACCGAGCGCGATCCGACCAAGAATATCATCGTCGGCAACACCGTGCTCTACGGCGCCATCGCCGGCGAGGCCTACTTCGAGGGTGTCGCGGGCGAGCGGTTCGCGGTGCGCAACTCCGGCGCCGTCGCGGTGGTCGAGGGGTTGGGCGACCACGGCTGCGAGTACATGACCGGCGGCGTGGTCTGCGTGCTGGGCGACACCGGGCGCAACTTCGCGGCCGGCATGTCGGGCGGTATCGCCTACGTCTACGACCCCGAGGGCCGCTTCAAGCCGCTGTGCAACATGGCGATGGTCGAGACCGGGCCGGTCGGTCCGCCGGCGCCGGGCGAGCGCGACGACGATGGCCTGCGGCCGCGCCAGCGCTCGGTCAGCGTCGAGAATTCCGGCATGGGCGATCCTTTGCGCTACGACGCCGAGCGCCTGCGCATCCTGGTCGAACGCCACCTGCTCTACACCGGCAGCGCCAGGGCCCAGGCCCTGCTGAACGACTGGGACCGGGCGCTGGGCGCCTTCGTGAAGATCACGCCGAAAGACTATCGCCGCGCCCTGGAAGACCAGGTCGCCGAACGTGCGGCCGCCAAAGCGGTCGCGGCCGAGTAGACTTATTCAGTTCTAAGTGAGGGTTGGGATGGGAAAGCCGACCGGCTTCCTGGAGATCGAGCGGCGCGAGCGGGGCTACGACAAGCCGGCCGAGCGGCTGAAGACGTGGCGCGAGTTCACGCACCCGCTGCCGGGCGGCGAGCTGGAGCGGCAGGCCGCGCGCTGCATGGGCTGCGGCATCCCGTTCTGTCACCAGGGCTGCCCGGTCAACAACCAGATCCCTGACTGGAACGACCTGGTCTACCGCGACCAGTGGAAGCTGGCGCTCGACAACCTGCACTCCACCAACAACTTCCCGGAGTTCACCGGCCGGGTCTGCCCCGCGCCGTGCGAGGCCAGCTGCACGCTGAACATCGACGACAATCCAGTCACCATCAAATCCATCGAGTGCCAGATCGTCGACCGCGGCTGGGCCGAGGGCTGGATCGAACCGCAGATCTCGAGCTCGCCGACCGGGCGCCGCGTGGCGGTGGTCGGGTCGGGCCCAGCCGGGCTCGCCTGCGCCCAGCAGCTGGCCCGCGCCGGCCACCAGGTGACGTTGTTCGAGAAAGCCGACCGCATCGGCGGCCTGCTGCGCTACGGCATCCCCGACTTCAAGATGGAGAAGCCCCTGATCGACCGCCGCATGGCGCAGATGGAAGCCGAGGGGGTCAGCTTCCGCGCCAGCTGCGAGGTCGGCAAGGACGTATCGGTCGACGAGCTGCTGGGCGGCTATGACGCCGTTGTGCTGTCCGGCGGCGCGGAGGACCCGCGCGATCTGCCCGTGCCTGGCCGCGACCTTCCCGGCGTGCACTACGCCATGGAGTTCCTCACCCAGCAGAACAAGCGCGTCGCGGGCGACGCCGAAGCGGTCGCGGCGCCCGGCGGGACCATCACCGCCAAGGGCAAGCACGTCATCGTCATCGGTGGCGGCGACACCGGGTCGGACTGCATCGGCACCTCGGGACGGCAGGGCGCGCTGTCGATCACCCAGCTCGAGATCATGCCGATGCCGCCGGAGCAGGAGGACAAGGCGCTGACCTGGCCCGACTGGCCGCTCAAGCTGCGCACCTCGTCCTCGCAGGAAGAGGGCTGCGAGCGCGACTTCGCGGTCACCACGGTGCGGGCGGTTGGCGCCGACCAGGTGCAGGCGATCGAGTGCGCCCGGGTCGAGTGGAGCACCGACGCCGACGGACGCACTCAGATGACGCCGGCCCCCGACACCCAGTTCACGCTACCGGCCGACCTGGTGCTGCTGGCGATGGGCTTCGTGGGGCCGCGCAAGCCTGGGCTGATCGAGCAGGCCGGCGTCGCGCTGGACAGCCGCGGCAACGTCAAGGCCGACACCCTCGACTACCGCTCCAGCGCCCCGCGCGTCTTCGCCTGCGGCGACATGCGCCGCGGCCAGTCGCTGGTGGTCTGGGCCATCCGCGAGGGCCGCCAGTGCGCCCGGGCGGTCGACGAGTTCCTGATGGGCGAGAGCCAGCTGCCGCGGTAGCGACGGCGCGCGGGAAGCGCTGTCCTCCATCTCAACGCCTCGCGCTTCTCCCTCGCAGCCCTCCCGGCCGGCATCCAGCTGGCGCCCCCACCCCTGACCCCTCCCCGCAAGGGGGAGGGGAACTGTGCGAGCGTTCTGTGTTGATGAGCGGAGTCGTCCGTGGATGGGAGGGCACGCCCGATCGTCGACTCTGAGTGGTGGTTCTCCTTAAGATTTGTCGTCAAGATGCGCGTCTCTGGGGACGTCGTTAGGGGAGCAGGCTTGGCCGCCCAGCCACCGGTGTTCGCGGCCGGCCCGGCGCCGTCGCAGGAGGCCCTGCGCGCGGCGCAAGAGCGCCTCATGCGCGATCCCAGTCTGCAGTTCAGCTTCGATGAGGCCGCCAAGCCGCCGCCGCCGACCCACCTGCCGCACTGGCTCGAGGCGGCGCTGCGCGAGATCGGCAAGTTCCTGATCTGGATCGGCCAGGGGCTGGGCTGGGTGTTCGTCGCCGGCCTTATCGCCGCGCTTCTGATCGTGCTCGCGTTCTTCGTGCGTGAATTCATCCGCGCCCGCTGGCCCGATCTGCTGAAGAAGAAGCCGGCCAAGGCGAAACCGCCGATCGTCGACTGGCGACCCGAGGCGGCCGCGGCGCGCGCGCTGCTGGAGGACGCCGACAAACTGGCCGCCGCCGGTCGTTACGCCGAGGCGGCGCGCCTGCTGCTCCATCGCAGCATCGAGGAGATCGAAGGCCGGCGGCCAAGGCTGGTCCGTCCGGCGCTGACCTCGCGCGAGATCGGCCGCCTGGATGACCTCCCCGAGTCCGCGCGCAGCACCTTCAGCGCTATCGCCGGCGTGGTGGAGCACAGTTTCTTCGGCGGCCGCGACGTCGACGCCGCCGGCTTCGCCGAGTGCCGGCGCACCTACGAGGCGTTCGCGTTCCCTGGAGCCTGGGCGTGAGGGTGGGCGCTTGAGCGAGAGCGCCGGCGAGACCCGGCCGGTGTTTCGGGCGCGGACGGCGATAACGCTGGTGCTGGTCGGCGTCATCGCCTTCTCGGCCTTCATCACCCTGCTGGCCTATGCGCCCGACCTGGACCGCGACGGCCGCTGCCGGCCGAACGTCTATTCCCGCTGCGCGATCGGCTTCGCCGGCTTCGCCGCGCTGGTGAAGCAGAACGGCGCGACCATGCTGATCAGCCGCGCCAAGCTGCCGGCCGGCCGCACCGAAGGCCTGCTGGTGGTGACGCCCGAGCCCGACATGGGCGCCGATGTCGGCGCGCTCGGGTTCGGCGGTCCGATCCTGGTGGTGCTGCCGAAATGGGAGGTCTCGAACGACCCGAACCACCCCAGCTGGGGCCTCAAGCAGGGTCTGATCCCGCACGAGGAGATGCCGAAGAAGGACCTGCTGGACACCGTCGGCGTCGAGCGACGCGCGGTCGCCACCGCCCGGCCGCGCCTCACCGGGGCGGCCGGCTCGGCGTTCGAGGGCGTGACGCTGACGCCGGGGCCGATCGCCTCGCTGCAGACGATCAAGGCCAACGGCTGGACGCCGGTGCTCACTGACGAGACCGGCGCCGTCGTGCTGGCGCAGGGGCCGTCGAGCCGCATCTTCCTGCTGTCGGATCCCGACCTGCTCAACACCCAGGGGCTGTCCAACCTCGACACGCTGTCGACCGCGATCGGCCTGGTGAAAGGGCTGCGCGCCGGCCAGGGTCCGGTGATCTTCGATGTCACCTTGAACGGTTACAAGATGGAGCGCAGCCCGCTGCGGCTCATGTTCGACCCGCCTTTCCTGGCGGTGACGCTGTGCTTCGTCGCGGCGATGATCCTGGCCGGGTTGCAGTCGGCGTTCCGCTTTGGCCCGGTGCGGCGGGCCCAGCGCGCCTTCGCGCTCGGCAAGGAAGCGCTGACCGACAACTCGGCCCAGTTGATCCGTCTGGCCAAGCGCGAGCCCAACATGGCGCCCGGCTACATCGCCCTGACCCAGAAGGCGGCCGCGAGAGCCGTCGGCGCGCCGCGCGAACTGACTGGCGATGCCCTGACCGGCTTCCTCGACCGCATGGCCGCCCAGCGCGGCCTCGCCGACACCCTGAGCGGCCTCAGCGCCGAAGCCGGCCATGTGGCCGGGCGCAATGGCCTTACCGCGCTCGCGCAGCGCCTCTATCGATGGAGACTGGAGATGACGCGTGAACGTCAGTGACGTGAAAGACCTCGCCGATCGCATGCGGCGGGAGATCGCCAAGGGCGTGATCGGCCAACTCGACACGGTCGAGCTGATGCTGACGGCGCTGCTCGCCGGCGGTCACGTGCTGCTCGAGGGCCCGCCCGGCACCGCCAAGACCTTCCTGGCGCAGTGCTTTGCCCGCGCCCTCGACCTGCAGTTCGGCCGCATCCAGTTCACGCCCGACCTGATGCCGGGCGACATCATCGGCTCCAATCTGTTCAACTTCCAGACCTCGACCTTCACCCTGACCCGCGGGCCGATCTTCTGCGAGCTGCTGCTGGCCGACGAGATCAACCGCACCCCGCCGAAGACCCAGGCCGCGCTGCTGGAGGCGATGCAGGAGCGCAACGTCACCATCGACGGCCATCCCAACCCGCTCAGCGAGCGGTTCATGGTGGTGGCGACGCAGAACCCGATCGAACAGCAGGGCACCTATCCCCTGCCCGAAGCCCAGCTCGACCGCTTCCTGTTCAAGATCACGCTGAAGTACCCCACCGTGGAAGAAGAACGGCTGATCGTCTCCACCCACGGCGCGCGCACCGGCAGCCCTGATCCGGCCGACCTCGGCGTTGGTCTGGCCGCCGACCGCGCCACCGTCGCCGGCGCCGTCATGGTCATCCGCGACATCCGCCTGGCGCCCGCCGTCATCGACTATGTGGTCGGGCTGGTCAGGGCCACGCGCGAGACGCCGGACATCGAGACCGGCGCCAGCCCGCGCAGCGCCGCCATGCTGGCGACGGCCGCCCGCGCCCGCGCCGCGCTGCAGGGCCGCGACTATGT
The DNA here is from genome assembly GCA_035604515.1 of Caulobacteraceae bacterium. Classification (GTDB taxonomy): domain Bacteria; phylum Pseudomonadota; class Alphaproteobacteria; order Caulobacterales; family Caulobacteraceae; genus Acaudatibacter. The sequence goes on from DATNIH010000167.1 coordinate 20,714, forward strand.
GATCCCCGACGACGTCAAGGCGCTGGCGCTGCCGGCGCTGCGCCACCGGGTGATCCTCTCGCCCGCCGCCGAGATCGAGGGCCGCCAGGTCGACGAGATCATCCAGGGCCTGATCGAGCGCGTGGAAGCGCCGCGATGACGGTCGTGATCGGGTGATCTACCCAACCTCCCGTGCGGTGGCCGTGATGGCGGTGGGCGCGCCCGCCGCCCTGATGATCGGCCTGCTCCAGCCCGGCTATTGGGTGGCGGGCGCTGCGTGGGTGGTGCTGATCGGCGGACTGTGCCTGGCCGACGCCGTGCTGGGCGCGCCGCGCGACCGGGTCAGCCTGGCGCTGGAGGCGCCCGGCCACCTGCCGACCGCCGGCTCGGCGCCGATGAGCCTGATGGTCAGCTTCGAGCGGCGCGCGCCGGCCGAGACCGAGGCGGCGGCGCAGGTGAACGCGCGCCTCCATCTCGACGTTGATCGCACCACGGCGCCAGTGCGCGGCGGTGAGGCCGAGGCCAGGTTCGAGCTGACCCCTGCCCGGCGCGGCGAGGGCGAGATCGAGAAGGTCTGGGCGCGCTGGCGCGGGCCGTTCGGCCTGGTCTGGAAGCAGGTCACCGAGGCGCCGAAGCGGATCATCGCCATTACCCCCAACGTCGGCGCGGTGAAGGACGAGGCGATACGGCTGTTCGCCCGCGACGCCGCCTTCGGCCTCAAGGCCCAGCTGGAGACCGGCGAGGGCTCCGAGTTCCACGCCCTGCGCGAGCTGGCGCCCGGCATGGACAAGCGGGCGATCGACTGGAAGCAATCGGCCCGCCACGGCAAGCTGCTGGCCAAGGAATACCGCACCGAGCGCAACCACCCGGTGGTCTTCGCCATCGATACCGGACGGCTGATGTGCGAGCCGCTGCTGGGCGTGCCGCGGATCGACCGGGCCATCAACGCCTCGCTGCTGATGGCCTTCGTCTCGCTGAAGCTGGGCGACCGGGTCGGGTTCTACGGATTCGACGTGCAGCCGCGGCTGTTCTCCGGCGCGGTCTCAGGCGCTCATGCCTTCCCGTTCCTGCAGCGCATCGCCGCGCGGCTCGACTATTCGACCGAGGAGACCAACTACACCCTGGCGCTGACCCAGCTCGGCGCCGCGCTGGAGCGGCGTTCGCTGATCGTGGTGTTCACCGACTTCGCCGACACCACCAGCGCCGAGCTGATGCTCGAGAACGTCGGCCGGCTGATCAAACGCCACCTGGTGCTGTTCGTGATCTTTCGCGACGAGGAGCTGGAGGCGATCGAGCGGCGCGAGCCGGTCGATCCGGAGGCGGTGTCGCGCTCGGTGACGGCGCAGGTGCTGCTGCGCGAGCGCGACCTGGTGATCGCCCGCCTGGTGCGCCTTGGCGCCCACATCGTCGACGCCCCCGCCGCCTCGGTCGGCCCCGCGCTGCTGAACGCCTACATCGACCTCAAGCGCCGGGACCTGATGTGATGGGAAGATCACTCACTTCCTTCTCCCCTCGCGGGAGAAGGTGGCCGCGAAGCGGTCGGATGAGGGGCCGCGCCGGACGCTTGGCTCTTGCGCTGCGTAAGGCGACGCTGGCGCTGATACCCCTCATCCGTCGCCTCCGGCGACACCTTCTCCCGCAAGGGGAGAAGGACGCTGCCGGGGCGACACCATGAAAGCGCTCCAGCTCAAGAGTCGGCGGTTCCGGGCCGAGCGGGAGGGCGATTGGCGGCGGCTGGAGTCGCTGCTGGCCCGGGTCGAGGGGCGTTCGGCGGCGGGGCTGAGCGACGAGGAGCTGCTGGCGATCCCGGTGCTCTATCGCGCGACGCTATCGTCGCTGTCGGTGGCGCGGGCGACCTCGCTCGACCATGCGCTGATCGACTATCTCGAGAGCCTTTCCACCCGCGCCTACTTCTTCGTCTACGGCACCCGGGCCGGCATCGGCACGCGGCTCGGGCGCTTCTTCCGCGAGACCTGGCCGGCGGCGGTGCGCGGACTCTGGCGCGAGACTCTGGTGTCGCTGGCGATCACGATCGCGGCGGCGGTGGTCGGCTACATCCTGGTCAGTGGCGATCCCAGCTGGTTCGGCGGCATGGTCGGCGAGGGCCTGGCGAGCGGCCGCGATCCGACCGCGACCACCGCCTTCCTGCGCCACACCCTCTACGACGACGGCGGCAAGCAGGCGCCGTTGGCGCTGCTGGCGACCTATCTGTTCAGCCACAACGCCCAGATCGCCATCTTCGCCTTTGCGCTGGGCTTCGCCTTCTGCCTGCCGACGGCGTTCCTGCTGGCGCAGAACGGGCTGATGTTGGGCGCCTTCTTCGCCCTGTTCGTCTCGCACGGGCTTGGCTTCGAGCTGGGCGGCTGGATCTTCATCCACGGCGTCACCGAACTCTTCGCCATCATCCTGGGCGGCGCGGCGGGCTTCCGGATCGGCTGGCGGGTCGCGTTCCCGGGCGATCGCACCCGGCTCGACGCGGCGGCCGAGGCTGGCCGTGCGGCCGCGCCGGTGGTCGCCGGGGTGGTGCTGATGCTGGTGGTGGCCGGACTGCTGGAGGGCTTCGCGCGGCAGCTGATCCAGAACGACTGGGCGCGCTACGCCATCGCCATCTCCAGCCTGATCATCTGGACCGGGTATTTCTACCTGCCGCGCCGCACCGGGCCGCGCGCGCCCATTCTGAGCGGGTCTGGGAGGGCCGCATGACCGTCGTCGGATCGACGCCCGCGCCCGCGCCAACGCCGGCGCCGGCCGCCGGCCAGTTCCGCGAGTTCGTCACCCCGGAGGGGGTCGATCTGCGTCTGCGCGTCGGCGCGGCCGGCGAGCGCGCGGCGGCGTTCCTGCTCGATGCGGTGTTCATCGTCACCACCCTGGTGGTGTTTGTCCTGCTGGTTGGGTTCGCGGGCGCTGCGCTGGCCTCGCTCGGGGTGGAGGAGCTGAGGAACGGCCTTGGCAGCGCCGTCTTCATCGTCTGGCTGTTGGGCTTCTTCTTCCTGCGCAACTTCTACTTCGTCTTCTTCGAACTCAGCGCCCGCGCGGCGACGCCAGGCAAACGGATCCTGGGCCTGCGGGTCGCGGCGCGCGACGGCGGCCGGCTGACCTCGGAGGCCGTTTTCGCGCGCAACGCCATGCGCGAGATCGAGGTTTTTCTGCCGCTGACCTTCCTGCTGGCCTCCGGCGCCGCCGGCGACGACCCGGTGGCCGGCTGGGTGATGCTGCTGGGCATCCTCTGGACCGGCGGGTTCGCGCTCTTCCCGCTGTTCAACCGCGACCGCCTGCGCGTCGGCGACTTCGTGGCCGGCACCTGGGTGGTGAAGTCGCCGCGCGAGAAGCTGACCATCGACCTGCTCGACGCCCAGGAGACCGCCCAGGGCGGGTTCGTCTTCACCGCCGACCAGGCCGGCGCCTACGGCATCAAGGAGCTGCACGTGCTCGAGGACGTGCTGCGGCGCAAGGATGCCAAGACCATGGCCGCGGTCGCCGAGCGCATCCGCGCCAAGATCGCCTGGCGCGTCCAGTCCGGCGAGACCGACGCCAGCTTCCTCTCGGCCTACTACGCCGCCCTGCGCGGCCGCCTGGAGACCCGCCTGCTGTTCGGCCACCGCCGCAAGGACAAGTTCGACAAGGCCTGAGCGCCGCCGCTCAATCGAACACCGCCGCCAGCTGGTCGGCGCCGACGCCTTCCTTCGCCTGGCGCAGCTCGAAATAGATCGCGGCGATGCCCGCCGAGGCCAGGCTCGACACCGCGACCTGCAGCACCACGCCCATCACCGATTGCACCGCCACGAAGTTGCGTAGGTCCGGGGCGCCGCTGCGCAGCACCGCCGCGCTGCCGAAGCCGAATCCAATCTGGCCGACCGCGTTCAGCACCATCTGGACGATGAACACGGCGACGAAAAAGGCGATGATCAGGGCGAAGATCGCGGCGCGGTTGTTGCGCGTGAGGTCGGCGCTGCGGCTGAAGGCGGCGAAGATGCCCGTGCGCTCGACCACCTCCGCCGGGGCCGCGACGCACCAGGCCAGCCCGAGCAGCACGCCCGGCACGAAGAAGATCAGGTAGCCGAAGAAGCAGCAGATCGCCACGATCAGGCCGATGCAGAACAGCGGCAGGAAGAAGCGAAAGCCGGTCGACAGGCACTCGCCGAACGTGGCGCGCCGGCCTGAAAGATCGCTGACGCTGGCGTGGATCACCGCTCCCTGCAGCGCCGCGTTGCCGACCACGCCGATCAGCGCGCCGGCGATGCCGAGGCCGACGCGCGCCGGTGAGAACATGGCGGCGAACGCGGCGTTCGGATCACCGCCGTTCTGGGCGCTCAGCATGTCGCCGAGGACGCTGACCTGCGCGTAGGCCAGCATCGCGCCCGGCAGGCCGACCAGCAGCAGCGCCAGCAGCAGGAGGAGGACAAAGTTTCGGCTGACGACGCCGAACAGCCGCGAGATCACCTGTCCGATGTTGAAGCCGGCCGCCGGCAGCGTCGCCGTCATCGTGAAGCGGTTCCCTCGCCCTGAGCCCGGTCCATCGATAGGGGATCGGCGCGGCCGCTGGCAACGGATGTCAGTCGAATGTGCCTGCGACGGTCCCCACGCGGGCGCCTTCGTGCAGCCCGCGCAGTTCAAGGTAGGTCGCAGCCATCACGCAGGCATAGACGGCGCTGAGCGCTGCGGACAGCACCGGCTGTAAGCCGTAGTTCAGCATGTCAGAGCCCGCGCCTACCCGTATCGGGGCGCCGAAGGCAAAGCGCAGCCCATAGGTCGAAACCGCACGGACGACGCCGTAGATCAGAAACAGGCCGAACAGCGATCCGCGATTGCCGCGGGTCAGTTCGGCGCTGCGCCTGAACACCCCGGGGAAGCCTCGGCGCTCCACCGCCACCACGGCTGGCGCCACGCCCCACGCGAGCGCCAGCAACAGGCCAGGGACGATCAGCGCCAGCGTGCCCAGCGCGACGGCCGCTGTCGCCACCATCCCGAAGCCGAACGAGAGGGGCCAACGTCCGGGCAAGCGCCCCGCCAGGGCGATCGGGTCGGCATCCGGCTCGACCGCCGCGGCGAGTGCGAAGAGCGCGACCGAGCCCTGGAACATCCAGTTCACGCCGGCGACGACGAACCCCACCAGTTCCAGCCCACCGAACCGGCGCGCCTCGCGGACGAGGTAGTCCGGCGCGCCCGCGGGGGTGAAGCCACCGACCAGATGGGTGTCCGTCCATATCGAGGCGATGGACGGGACGTAGGCAAGGGCGACCGTGAGCGCCAGGATCGAGACTGGCCGCTGCGCCATCAGTTGGAAACCCGCGGCGATGACCCGGCCGAGGCTGATCTGCGCCGGCGACGCGTTGACGGCAGACATCGAGAATTCCCCCGGGCGCAACGTTAGCGCGAGGAGCGAGGCGACGCCAAGCTACTCCGCCGGTTCGGTCACCCTGGTTCCGATCAGGAAATCGGCCGGATTGGGGGACAGGGTCGCGCTCCAGTAGTCGACCAGCGGGAACGGCCAGTTCTGCGACACGCGGCCCTTCTCGTTCTTGTACCAGCTGGTCACGTGCGGCGAGCCCCAGGCCATCTGGGCGTTGGTGGCGTCGACCTTGGCGTTGAACGCGTCGTGGACGTCCTTGCGCACCTCCAGGGTCTCGGCGCCCTGTTCGGCCATCAGCTTCAGGCAGCCGATGATGTAGCGCACCGCGCACTCGGAGAAGAAGATGATCGAGCCGTTGACGACGATGTTGGTGTTAGGCCCGTAGATCATGAAGAAGTTGGGGAAGCCCGGCGTGGTCACGCCGAGATAGGCCCTGGCGTCGCCGGCCCACACCTCGTGCAGCTCGCGACCGCCCCGGCCCTTGACCTTGTACGTCCTAAGGAAATGGCTGGCGGTAAAGCCGGTGCCGTAGATGATCACGTCGAACTCGCGCGTCGTCCCGTCTGACGTGACGATGCCGGTTTCGGTGATCTGGGTGATCGGGGAGGTGGCCAGCTCGACGTTGGGCCGCTTCAGCGCCGCGATCCACAGGCCGTCGTCGCGCAGCATGCGCTTGCCGCCCAGCGGATACTCCGGGATCAGGTGCTTCAGCAGCTCGGGACGGTCCTGCGCCTGCAGGCCGATCGCGGCCGTCAGCATCTCGCGCATCATCGCGTTGGCCGCGCTCACCGCGCCAGGTCCGCCGTTCCATTCTGGATCGGCCTTCACCGCCTCGTAGATGCCATCGGTCAGCATCCAGAATAGCCAGAAGCGGTACCATTTGCCGTAGAACGGCAAGTGCTCGATCAGCCAGCCTTCGGCCGCGGAGGTCGGCTCATGGTAGTCGGGCGTCGGCGCCAGCCACGGCGGCGTGCGCTGGAACACGGTGAGCTGGGCCGCGTCCTTGGCCACCTCCGGCACGAACTGGAACGCGCTGGCCCCGGTGCCGATCACGGCGACCCGCTTGCCCTTGAAGTCGACGTCCTTGCGCCAGCGCGCCGAGTGGAAAGCTGGCCCCTTGAAGACGTCGCGGCCGGGAATGTCGGGCAGGCGCGGCTGGTTCAGCTGGCCGACCGCGGAGATCACCGCCCTGGCGGTCAGGGTCTCGACCTTGCCGGCCTTGTCGCGGATGCGGACCTTCCAGGCGCCACTGGCCTCGTCGAACGCGGCCTCCTCGACCGTGGTCTCGAAACGGATGTGCGGGAGCAGCCCATGCTTCTTGGCGACGCCCTGGAAGTAGGCCAGCAGCACCGGCTGCGGCGAGAAGTGGTTCGGCCACTCGTGGTTGGGCTCGAACGAGTAGGAATAGAGGTGGCTGGGGTTGTCGACCCGGCAGTCGGGATACTGGTTCTCGAACCAAGTGCCGCCGACCTCGGCGTTCTTCTCCACGATGGTGAAGGGGATGCCGGCTTCCTTCAGCCGGATGCCGGAGAGGATGCCCGACATCCCAGCGCCGATCACCACCACCGGCAGCTTCGGCGCGGCCGCCTTCAGCTTCGGCGACGACCAGTCCGGCCGCTTGGGATCCTGGCCGGACATCTGCAGCTCTTCCATCAGAAAGGGCGCGTAGTGCTCGGGGATCTCGGCGCCGGCGACGAAGTCCATCATCTTGCGGACGGTCTCGAAGCTCGGCTGCGGCGGCAGCGGCGCGCCGGCCAGGTGCGCCTCGATCGCCGTGCGCGCCGCCTCGCGGAGCTCCGCCTGCCGCTCCGGCGAATAGCCGCCCAGCTTGGAGTCGCCGAAGAAGTCGTAGACCGGCCAATTCTCGCGGGTGATCTGGCTCGCGTCCCCGGTCAGATGCACCAGCGCGGCGGCGAGGGCGGGCAGATGGGCGTCGGCGAGCGCTTGATCGAGCTCGGCTTTGTGGTCGGTCATGGCAGTCGGCTCCAACCGGATTTTCGTGGATTGTCACCGACTCTGAGCCCTTGACGCGGCGGACGTAAAGCGGCGCATGAAGGGCTGGCGATGCCTGACCCAACCAACACGGTCCTGATCGTCGGCGCGAGCGGCGTGATCGGCGCCAGCGCGGCGGCGCACTTCGCGGCGCTGCCGGACTGGCGCGTGCTCGGCGTCTCGCGCCGCCCGCCCGACCCCGCGCCGGCCAGCTACCAGCACATCGCGCTCGACCTCACCGACGCCGCCGCCTGCCGCGCCGCGGCCGAGCGGTTCGGCGGCGTGACTCACGTGGTCTACGCCGCGCTGTTCGAGAAGCCGGGCCTGGTCGCCGGCTGGCGCGAGCAGGACCAGATGCAGACCAACCTGGCCATGATGCGCAACCTGATGGACCCGCTGCTGGCGCGAGCGTCATCGCTGCGCCACGTCAGCGTGCTGCAGGGGACCAAGGCCTACGGCGCCCACGTGCATCAGATCGCGATCCCGGCGCGCGAGGACCGGCCGCGCGATCAGCACGAGAACTTCTATTGGCTGCAGGAGGACTACATCCGCGGGCGCCAGGCCGGCGCCGGCTGGAGCTTCACCGTCTGGCGTCCGCAGGTCGTGTTCGGCGGCGCCGTCGGCGTGGCGATGAACCTGATCCCGATCCTGGGCGTCTATGGCGCGATCTGCCGCGAGTTGGGGACGCCGTTCTACTGCCCGGGCGAGTACGGATCGGTGATCGAGGCGGTCGACGCCGATTTGATCGCCGAGGCGCTGGCGTGGGCGGCCGACGCGCCCGCCGCGTGGGGTCAGACCTTCAACATCACCAACGGCGATGTCTTCGTCTGGGAGAACGTCTGGCCGGGCATCGCCGAGGCGCTGGGGCTCGAGCCGGCGTTCGGCCACCCAGTGCGGCTTTCGCAGTTCCTGCCCGACCACGCCGAGGTCTGGGACCGCATCGTCGCCAGGCACGGCCTCAAGCCGATCCGCATGGCCGATCTGGTCGGCGAGTCGCACCACTACGCCGATCTGCTGTTCCGCTGGGGCGCGACGGGACCCAGCCCGCCGATCCTGGTCAGCACGATCAAGCTGCGCCAGGCGGGGTTCGCTGGCTGCGTCGACACCGAGACGATGTTCCGCAAGTGGCTGGGGCGGCTGGTCGAGTGGCGCGTGCTGCCGAGTCCATGAGACGCGAAAATAGCAACAATTACATTGTCATCCCGGAGAGCCGCGAAGCGGACTCGTCCGGGATCTACTTTCGCGGCCGGTGCGGAGTAGATCCCGGATCTGCGCCGCTTCGCAGCTTGTCCGGGATGACATGAAAAAAGGAGGGCGTTCGCAGGCAACGTCTAGGCCGACCGTCCTCGCGCGCTGACCGGCCAGATTGCCTCCAGCGTCTCGCCGCGCACCACGTGGAACGCCTCGTAGAGGTTGACCGTCGGGTCGCAGTGTGGCGCGGCCAGGGTGAGGCGCTCGCCGAGCTTCGGCGGGGCGACGCCGCGCGGCGGCACGATGGCGCCGTGTTCGTCGCCCATGAAGGCGTAGGTGCTGCCCTCCGGCGCGCCGGCCAGGATCGGCGGCGCGCCGGCCTCGGTGGCGAAGGCCTTCAGGCCAGCGTCGATGGTCACCATCATCGGGTGGTTGGCGCTGATCACCCGCGCATCGATCATCAGCGCGGTCTCGAACGGTGTTGGCGCTGCCTCGCGCAGCGCGCAGTCGCCGTACTGGCGGTCCATGAAGATGTACGAGCCGACCTGCAGCTCGGTGAACACGCCGAGCTCGGCGTCGATGGCGTGGCTCCCGGTGCCGCCGCCGGTGACGATCGGCGGCGCGAGCCCGGCGGCCTTCAGCGCCGCGATGGTCTCGGTCAGCTTCGCGGTCCTGGCGATGATCGCCTCGCGACGGTCGGCATAGGCCTCGATGTGCTGCTCGGCGCCGCAGTAGAATTGCAGCCCCCCGAAGCGGAGCGCTTCGTGATCTGCGATCTGCCGTGCGAGCGCCACCGCGTCCTCGGCGCTGGCGACGCCGGTGCGGCGCAGGCCGGGATCGAGGTCGACCAGCAGGGTGATGGTCACGCCCGCCGCCTTGGCGGCTGCGCCGATGGCGCCGACGGCGTCCGGGTGATCGCAGCAGTGCATCAGCGTCGGCGACCTTGCCGCCAGGGCTGCCAGCCGCGCCACCGCCGGCTCGCCGACGATCGGCGAGGTGATCAGCATGCCCGCGATGCCGCCGTCGGCCAGCGCCTCCGCCTCGCCCAGCTTGGCGCAGCAGACGCCCAGCGCGCCGGCGGCGATCTGGCGGCGGGCGATGTCGACGCTCTTGTGGGTCTTGGCGTGCGGCCGCAGCTTCAGGCCGTT
>DATNIH010000168.1:0-57963 GCA_035604515.1 Caulobacteraceae bacterium
GGCGAGGACCGCGAGCCGCTCTACGTCGGCAAGGCGCGCTCGCTGAAGAAGCGAGTGATCCAGTACGCCCAGGGCCGCTTCCACACCCAGCGCATCGCCCTGATGGTCGATCTGACCCGGTCGATGGAGTTCACCTCCACCCGCACCGAGACCGATGCGCTGCTGCTCGAGATCAACCTGATCAAGCAGCTGAAGCCGCGTTTCAACGTGCTGCTGCGCGACGACAAGAGCTTCCCCGAGATCGTCATCCGCCGCGAACATCCGGCCGCGCAGCTGAAGAAGCACCGTGGCGCCCACGCCATCAGGGGCGACTACTTCGGCCCGTTCGCCAGCGCCTGGGCGGTGAACCGCACGCTGAACACGCTGCAGAAGGCGTTCCTGCTGCGCTCGTGCTCCGACAGCGTCTACGAAACCCGTACGCGGCCCTGCATGCTGCACCAGATCCGCCGCTGCTCGGCGCCCTGCACCGGGCTGATCACAATCCCGGACTACGCCAAGCTGGTCGACGAGGCCGAGGCGTTCCTGCGCGGCAAGAGCCGGGCGGTGATGGCGCGGATGTCGGCCGAGATGCAGACCGCCTCCGACGAGCTGGAGTTCGAACACGCCGCCCGGCTGCGCGACCGCATCCGCGCGCTCTCGTCGGTGGCGCAGGAAACCCAGGTCAATCCGGAGACCATCGACGAGGCCGACGTGTTCGCGCTGCACGCCGAGGGCGGCCAGGCCTGCGTGCAGGTGTTCTTCTTCCGCGCCGGCCAGAACTGGGGCAATCGCGCCTACTTCCCGCGCGTCGACAAGTCCGACGAGGACGCCGCGGTGATGGCCGCGTTCATCGGCCAGTTCTACGAGGACCGGCCGATCCCGCGGCTGATCCTGGTCAGCCTGCCGCCGGACGAGTGCGAGCTGATCACCGAGGCCTTCTCGCTGAAGGCCGGCCGCAAGGTCGAGATCGCCCGCCCGCAGCGCGGCGAGAAGCGCGAGCTGGTCGACCACGCGCTCAGCAACGCCCGCGAGGCGCTGGGCCGCAAGATGGCGGAGAGCTCGGCGCAGTCGAAGCTGCTGGCCGGGGTCTGCGAGACGTTCGGGATGGAGAGCAATCCCGAGCGGATCGAGGTCTACGACAACTCGCACATCATGGGCACGAACGCGGTCGGCGGCATGATCGTGGCCGGGCCTGAGGGCTTCCAGAAGAACCAGTACCGCAAGTTCAACATCAAGAGCACGGAGCTCACGCCCGGCGACGACTACGGCATGATGAAGGAGGTGCTGCGCCGCCGCTTCGCGCGGCTCGCCAAGGAAGAGGAGGCCGGCGAGAACCCGCCTCGGCCCGACCTGGTGCTGATCGACGGCGGCGCGGGCCAACTGGCGGCGGCCGAGGAGGTGATGGCCGACCTCGGCGTCGACGACATCGTGGTGGTGGGGGTCGCCAAGGGGCCGGACCGCGACGCTGGGCTGGAGCGGTTCTTCATCCCGGGCAAGACGCCGTTCATGCTCGAGCCGAAAAGTCCGGTGCTCTACTACCTGCAGCGGCTGCGCGACGAGGCCCATCGCTTCGCCATCGGCACCCACCGCACGCGCCGGGCGATGGAGATGCGCCGCAATCCGCTCGACGAGATCGAGGGTGTCGGCGCGGCCAAGAAGCGCGCCTTGCTGCACGCCTTCGGCTCCGCCCGCGGCGTCTCGCGCGCCTCGGTGGAAGACCTGACCAAGGTCGAGGGCGTCAGCGAAGCACTGGCGGAGCGGATTTTCGCGTTTTTCCGGAAGGCTTGAGCCTGCCGCTGGCCCCCTCAGATGCTGGCCTGGTTGTTGTAGAGCGCTGCGTATGCTCCGCCTGACGCGATCAGGGCGTCGTGCGAGCCCTGCTCGGCCACGCCGGCTTCGGTCAGCACCACGATGCGGTCGGCGTGGCGCACGGTCGAGAGCCGATGGGCGATCACCAGCGTGGTGCGGTGCTCCGCCAACTCCAGCATGGCCGCCTGCACCGCCCGTTCGCTCTCGTAGTCGAGCGCGCTGGTGGCCTCGTCGAAGATCAGGATCGGCGGATCCTTGAGGAACACCCGGGCGATAGTCAGCCGCTGTTTCTGGCCGCCCGACAGCTTCACCCCGCGCTGGCCGATGTCGGTGTCGTAGCCGGCGGGCAGCGCGGTGATGAAGTCGTGCGCGTGAGCCTTGCGGGCGGCCTCGACGATCTCCGCGCGGCTGGCGCCCGGCCGGCCGTAGCCGAGGTTGTCTGCCACCGAGCCGGCGAACAGGTAGACGTCCTGCTGCACCACGCCGATGTTGCGGCGCAGGGACGCCAGGGCGATGTCCTTGACGTCGACGCCGTCGATCATCACCGCGCCGCCGGTCGCCTCGTAGAAGCGGGGGATCAGCGAGCAGAGCGTGGTCTTGCCGACGCCGGAATAGCCGATCAGCGCCACGAACTCGCCGGCGGCGATCTCCAGCGACAGGGCGCGCAGCACCGGCCGGGGGCTCTGCGGATAGCTGAAGCTCACGTCGCGAAGCGAGATCGCGCCCCGCACCTGGCTCAGCGCCCGTGCGCCGGGGCGGTCGCGGATGTCCGGGGCGATCTCCAGCATGTCCATGAAGCGGTCGAAGCCGGTCAGGCCCTCCTGCCACAGGCGCACGACGTTGACCGCCCGGTTGATCGGATCGACCAGGATCGCGACGCAGAGCAGGTAGGTCATCAGGTCGGCGGCGCTGAGCGAGGCGGCGGTGATGCGCGCCGCGCCCAGCACGATCACCGTCACGGTGATCAGCTGAGCGAAGGTGGCGAGGCCGGCCGACTCCCAGGCCTCGTTGAGGTAGCCGAACCGCCGGGTCTGCAGGAATCGATCGTTCTCCGCGGCGAAGCGGCTGGCCTCGATGCCCTCGTTGGCGAACGACTGCACCACCCGGATGCCGGACAGCGAATCCTCCACCCGCTCGTTGATCGCCGCGATGCGCACCTTGGCCTGGCGCAGCGCCCGGTTCATCCGGCCGTTGAAGTAGAACGCGTAGACCGCCGCGAAGGGGATCAGCGAGACGATCACCAAGCTCAGCGGCACGTCGAGCCGGAACAGGATGAAGAGTGCGCCGCTGAACTTCAGCACCGCGATCGCCACGTCTTCCGGTCCGTGGTGGTAGAGCTCGGCCAGGGAGAACAGGTCGTTGGAGAGCCGCGACATCAACTGGCCGACGCGCTGGCCGTCGTAGAAGCCGAACGACAGCGACTGGTAGTGTTCGAACAGCTCCTGGCGCATCGCGCCTTCCATCTTCGCGCCCATCATGTGGCCCTGGTAGTCGACGAACAGGGTCGAGAGCGCCTGGACCGCCAGCAGGGCCAGCATGGCCGCGCCAACCAGCCAGATCTCGTCCATCAGATGTGGCGCACCGCCGGCCAGGGCGAGGCGCTTGACCACGTAGTTGGCGAGCAGCGGCAGGGCGAGCGCGGTGGCCGAGACCAGCACCGCGCACGCCAGGTCAGCGGCCAGCAGGCCGAGGTGGGGCCGATAGTAGGATAGGAATTTGCGCCACCGCCCTGGATGAGGGTGGCTGGAACGGGCCGGTTTGGCGGGTTTAGCGGCGTCTACGCGCGCTGGCGCCTCGAGCGTGGTCATGAATCCTCATGTCCTTGAGATGATCGGTGTCTCCTTTCTGGTTGGACATGGCGGTTTTCATCTGGGATCTCCCGGCGCGGCGTCGCAGAGCCTACAGGCGCGGCATGCTGCGGACAAGGGTGGCGCCCGCGCGGGTTTCGATTCTGGATTGACGAGCGGGTTGCCGCTAGGCTTCTGGCGCAGCCGCTAGCGCGAGGATGTCGATGCAGTTCCCGGTCACCGAGCATGTCGCCAAGTCGGCGCGGCACACCACCGCCTACCTCGCCTGCGGACCTGAAGACGGGCCGCTGATCATCTTCGTGCACGGCTGGCCGGAGCTGTCGATCAGCTGGCGACACCAGCTGCCGTGCTTCGGCGCGATGGGCTTTCGCGCCGTCGCCCCGGACATGCGCGGCTACGGTTGCTCCAGCGTCTATCCACGGCACGAGGACTACGCGCTGCGCCAGAGCACCCGCGACATGATCGAGCTGCTGGACAGCCTCGGGCGCGAAAAGGCGGTGTTCGTCGGCCACGACTGGGGCAGCCCGGTGGTCTGGAGCCTTGGCAGCCACCACCCGGACCGCTGCCATGGCGTCGCCAACCTCTGCGTGCCCTACATTCCCGAGGGTTTCGCTCCGGAGAACATCATCAAGCTGGCCGACCGCACGGTCTATCCCGAGGCCGAGTTCCCGGCCGCGCAGTGGGACTACATGCGCTTCTACGAGGAGAACTTCGAGAAGGCGCGGTCCACCTTCGAGGCTGATGTGCCGGCGACGGTGAAGCTGCTGTTCCGCGCCGGCAGCGAGGCGGGCAAGGGTCAGCCGGCGGTGACCGCCAGCGTGCGCATGAACGGCGGCTGGTTCGGCCCCCTGCCCGGCGCGCCAGACCTGCCGCGGGACGAGAGCGTGCTGACCGAGGAGGATTTCCGCCAGTACGCCGCCGCGCTGCAGCGCAACGGCTTCTTCGGGCCGGACAGCTGGTACATGAACGCCGAGCGCAACATCGCCTTCGCCAAGGAAGCGGCGAACGGCGGGCGGATCGACCTACCGGTGCTGTTCCTGCACGGCGCCTACGATTGGGTCTGCCAGACCACCACCTCGCGCCTGGCCGAGCCGATGCGGGCGAGCTGCGGCAACCTCACCGAGGCGACGACCAACACCGGCCACTGGATGGCGCAGGAGAACCCGGCCTTCGTCAACGCAGCCGTCGCCCGCTGGCTGGCGACGCAGCTGCCGCAGGTCTGGCCCGCGGCGCTGACGTCGGCGTAGAAGCGATCGACACATCGACCAACGAGAGGCGCGGGAGAACGAGATGACCGAACTGGTGAAGGTGGCCGACTCCGGTCACGTGCGGACCATCACCCTGAACCGGCCGGAGAAGAAGAACGCGCTCAGCAACGAGCTGGCCTGGGGCGTGGTCGGGGCGGTGGAGGACGCGGCGCGCGACGACAACGTCTGGGTGGTGGCCCTGACCGGCAGCGGCGATTCCTTCTGCGCCGGGCTCGACCTTTCCGGCGGCGAGCGGTTTCACCCGCTGTCGGCGCAGTCGGCGCAGCTGGACGACATCTCCTGGGTCGGCAACTTCCTGCTGGCGATCCGCAAGCGCTGCGACAAGCCGGTGGTGGGCGGGATCAACGGCGTCGCGGTCGGCGCAGGGCTGGGCCTGGCGATGGCGACGGACGTGCGCATCGTCGCCAGGAGCGCGCGGCTGATGGCCGGCTACACCCGCATCGGCGGTTCGCCCGACGCCGGCCTCACCATCACCCTGCCGCAGGCGATGGGCTACGAGCGCGCCATGCGCTTCATGATGGAGAACCGCACCGCGAATGGCGACGAGGCTGTGGCGCTGGGCATGGCCGGCGAGGTCGTTGACGACGACAAGCTGGGCGAGCGGCTGGCCGCCTACTGCGCTCAGCTGTGCGAATGGTCGCCGATTACGCTGCGGCTCTTGAAGCGCGGCATGGTCAAGTCGCTGGAGAGCACCGACATGGAGCAGCAGCTGCGCTACGAGGTCGGCAACATCCGCATGGCGTTCGCCAGCGAGGACGCCAAGGAGGCGCGCAAGGCGTTCTTCGAGAAGCGCAAGCCGGTGTTCTCGGGGCGTTGAGGGCGGGCCACAAAACACTCGGGGTCTCGAGCGGCGGCGACGAGACCGTCAATGCTGGGCTCGAAGCTCGCGGCGGCGGTCGCGGATCTCGCGCATGCCGATGAGCTCGATCCCGAACTCGGCCAGCAACGGCTCGATCTTGCCGGAGCTGAACAGCGCGTATTCGTCGGTTCGGTAGCGGGCGAACTGCGGCTCGACCGCCTCGAAGTCGCCCGGCGCGTTGAAATGGAAGGCGCAGAAGGAAAGGCCGTCGACGGCGCAGGCTAGGATGTCGCGGTAGACGCCTTCCGCCTCGGCGGCGCGGTCCCACGGCGTCTCGTAGAACAGGTCAAACACCGGCTCGCCCTGCGCCGCGGCCTGCTGCGCCGCCTGGACCAGCGGGTCCGGTAACGCAGGACGGCCGGCCGGCCGGGGATTGCCACCTTCGAACCGGTGCATCAGCACGATCGGCAGATCGTAGGCGGCGCCCAGCCGGCGATAGATGTCGAGAAACTCCGCCGACATCACCGCGCCGCAGTGCGCATCGAGGTGGGTGACATCGACGCCGCCGGCGATCGCGGCGTCGATCTGGGCGCGCAACTCCGCCTCGACCGCCTCGGGCGCGGCCTTGTGGCGGACCGAGCGCACGTCCTCCCAGAGGTAGCCGAATTCGTCGGTGAGCCCCGCCGAGGCGGGAGGGCGGGTGAGCGGGCGCCACTTGTAAGGCTGCTTCTCGGCGTTCAGCGTCAGGTGCACGCCGAGGTCGAGGGTCGGATCGGCCGCCGCCATCGCCAGCGTCTCGGGGAACCACGGGCAGGGCGCCATCACCGAGCCCGAGCTCACCACGCCCCGCGCCGACAGCTCTTGGAAGGCGACGTTGGACCCGTGGGTCATGCCGACGTCGTCTTCGTGGATGACGAGGGCGCGGCGGCCCTGCGCGTAGAGGGACGAGGTCATGACGGCGATTCGTGGCGCCGCTCGGCTCCCGGCGCAACCGCCACTTGGGTCGAACGGCGACAATGGGCCGAGAATGCCAGTTGGCGTTAAGCCGGAAGTGGACGTCCCTGGCGGCGGTTCAAAAACCCCAGTCGGCGCCGGAAACGGTGGAGCTGTAGACGCCGAGCTCGGCCATGCGGCGGACGTCGTCTCCGTCCGACAGCCCCCAGGGACCCACCAGCAGGCCAAGCTCGCGGGCCTCGGCGATGCGCTCGGGCGTGACGTCGGTGAAGTAGGGCGACCACTCGACGCCGCCGTGCGCCTTGATCGCCGCGAGGTCGGAGCCGCCATGGTCGCGCGGATCGGCGCCGTCGTTCCAGGGGGATGTTGGTCGGCCGGGATCGCGCGTCGCCGGCGTGGTGATGGTCAGGTGCGCGGTGCGCAGGCCGGGCGCCCGTTCGCGGGTCAGGCGCAGCACCTGCCAGTCGAAGGCGATGATCTTGGCCGGCTCGAGATAGTCGGCGGCGGTCAGGTCGCGCAGCACGGCGTCGACAACCAGCCCTGGCGCCGGCGCGTCGTCGCGGCCCTCGCGCGGATCGGTCTTGATCTCGACGTAGATCATTCGGTGCGGACCTGGCGCCGCGTTCAGCGCCTTGAGCAGCTCCGGCAGCGTCGGGACGCGCACGCCGTCCATCTCGGTCTTCGCCGGATAGCGCGCCGCGGTCTCCGAGCCCGGCCGCGCCCGCCCGACATCGTAGCGACGCAGCTCCGCCAGCGTCATCGCCTTGATCGGTGCGCCGGGCGCCTCGAGCCAGGCCCTGTCCAGCCGCGTCTGGTCGGACGCCAGGCGATAGTCGTGGTGCGCCACCACATGGCCGTCGCTGGTGATCTGTACGTCGATCTCGATCCCGTCGACGGGCGCCTCGAGGCAGCGGAGCGCCCCCTCCAGCGTGTTGGCCGGCCACGCGCCGTATCCGGTGGCGCCGGCGATCAGCAGCGGGTGAGACTTGGCGGCGTCCATCCGGCAATCCTATCGGCCGATCGCAACAGTTTGTCGTTTCACGCCGCCGGCTCGATCCGCCACTCGCCGATCTCGCCCAGCAGCGTCTCCAACATCTGGCGCGGATCGCGGGGCTGGGCCAGCGCCGCATCGACGTCTGCCGGCAGGTCCAGCGACTGCAGCAGCGGGATCGTCGCGGTCGAGACGCCGGCGACTTGCGTGGCCGCCCGCGCCAGCGCGGCGCCGAGGCGCTGCGGCAGCTCGATCCGGTCCACCGGCTCGCGGAACAGCCGCGAACACGCGGCGGCGGGGCTGGTTACCTGGTGTTCGCGGCAGACCAGCGGGCGGTCCTCATAGATGCTGCAGGACTCATCCTCGAGGAACGGGCAGGCGATCTGCAGCGAGAACCAGGCTGCGGCCAGGCGCTGCTGCGGCGTCTCGGCGAGCGGGAATTCCAGGTCTGGATCGGCGTAGTCGCGCGTGAGCACGCCGCTCTCGGACAGCCGCGCGAGCGCCGCCTCGAACCGGTGGCGGATCAGGTCCTGGCGCGGCTGCGGCATGGCCGCCACCAGCTGCGCCAGCGCCCGCGCCTCGACCAGGGAGATCGCCACCAGTTGCCGGCAGCAGGCGCCGCAGCCCTTCGCGCAGGAGACCGGGCGCCCGGCGGCCGCGGCGGATTCGCCCGCCTGGCGGGACACTTCGCTCGCGAGCGCCTGCAGGAACGGAAGCCAGAGCTGCAATGGCGCCGGCTCGCGGGGAACCGTCAGTCCAACCGCGATCGCCCAGCCCGGCGTCTCCAGGTGGACGCGGATGGTGGTTTCTTGGGTCATCGCCGGCGAACCTGTGCGCGGCGGACGACGTTGGCAAGCCGCGCCAAGCTGCTAAGCCTGCCGCATGAAGGCGCTGCCCAACCTGCTGACCGGCCTTCGCCTGGCGCTGGCCCTGTTCGTGTTCTTCGCGCTGGCCACGGCGGCGGGCGACACGCCCTACCTGGAGGTCTCGGGCGGCGCAGTCTACGCGCTGGACCGCTGGGCGGTGTTCGCCTTCGTGATCGCCGCGGTGACCGACTTCTTCGACGGCTGGCTCGCGCGCCGGCTGGACGCTGCCTCGGTCTGGGGCGCGATCCTCGACCCGATCGCCGACAAGGTGCTGGTCTGCGCCACCGTGCTGGGGCTGCTGGCGCTGGCCGCCAGCCCGCCGGTGGTGATCCCGGCCGCGCTGATCCTGTTCCGCGAGTTCACCATCAGCGCGCTGCGCGAAGCCACCGCCGGCCGCGTCGCACTGCCCGTCACCCTGCTGGCGAAGTGGAAGACCACGCTGCAGCTCATCGCGCTCGGCGCCGAACTGGTGGTCGCGACCTGGAGCGCCCTGGGGCTGCCGGCCGATCCCGGCCCGATGCTGGTGGCAGCGTGGTTGGCCCACACGCTGCTGTGGCTCGCCGCCGCGGTGACGCTGATCACCGGCGCGCAATACCTCTGGCAGGCGCGCAAGGCGTTGGCCGCGGGCTAGTGGCGCTCGTCACCGCCCGCCTGAAGCTGCGCCGCGCGGCGATCGGCGACCTGGCGGCGCTGCACGAGATCCTGTCCGACCCGGTCGCGATGCGCTTCTGGTCGAGCCCGCCGCACCGCGACCTGGAGCAGACCAGGATATGGCTGGACGCGATGATCGCCGACGGGCCGCCGCTCAGCGACGACTTCGTGATCGAACAAGACGGCCGCGTCATCGGCAAGGCCGGTTGCTGGCGCCTGCCCGAGATCGGCTTCATCCTGCACCCGCACTGCTGGGGCCAGGGCCTCGCCGCCGAGGCCTGCAACGCGGTCATCGCCCACGTCTTCGCGACCTACCACCTCGCCGCCATCACCGCCGACGTCGATCCGCGCAACGAGGCCTCGCTGCGCCTGCTGGGCCGGCTCGGCTTCGTCGAGACCAGCCGCGCCGCCGCGACCTACGAGATCGAGGGCGAGATCAGCGACAGCGTCTATCTCGCGCGGCCGCGCCCCTAAGGGCAATTAGCCAAGCAGCTTGGCGACGGCACGCACCGGAGGGGTTCACTCACGCAATCGGATTCGCCGGCGACGTGCGCCATGGTCACAAGCGCGGACAGATCTGGGTCTCGCACTTGCCCGCAACGCAGGTGTGGTGCGCGCACTCCTGGCGGCCATTGCTGCAACGCTCGCAGATTTGAGGCAGCGGGCCTCTGCAGTCGGAAGCTGTGCGGCATCGCGGCCCGCCGGGAGGGCAGGTCTGAATCTCGCAGGAGCCCGAGACGCACGCCCAATGCGCGCACGCCGAATGGCCGCCGCCGCATTGCCGGCAGATCTGGGGCAGTGGTCCTCTGCAGTCGGAAGCCGCCTTGCACTGCGCGGCCGCTGCGGGCGTTGCGCCAGCGGCGAAGACCAGCGCCACGGCGATCGCCGCGCAGAGCCTGAGTAAAGCTGACATCGCAGGCGCCTCCTTGCCGTACTTAGCGTCACTCGCGAACGCGACGATACCACAACCCACACAAGCGTGCGCACGGATGCTGCGATGGCGCGACCGCCGACATGACGGTGCGACCGTCTCTGCGGTCAGGGCCCTCGCGCCCAGCTTACCCCGGCAGGGGGATGAACTCGTCGTGGTCGAGGTCGGGCAGCTTCATGCGGCCGGCGCGCCAGTCGGCCTTGGCCTGTTCAATGCGGTCCTTCGACGACGAGACGAAGTTCCACTCGATGAACCGCTCGCCGATCGGCTCGCCGCCCAGCAGCATGACGATCGCTTCGGTCCTCGCCTCGAACAGCACCGGTTGGCCGGGCGCGAACACCAGCATCTGGCCATCGTGGTAGGCGTGGCCGTCGACCTCGACCTCGCCAGAGACCACGAAGGCGGCGCGCTCGGGGTATTCCGCCGGCAGCTGCGCCCTGGCGCCGGGCTGCAGCCGCCAATGGACATAGAACATCGGCGAATGGATCTTGACGTTGGCCTTGGCCCCGAACGCCTCGCCGGCGATCAGCCGCGCCCACATCCCGTCCGCCTCATAGGTCGGCAGGTCCTCAAGCCCGTGGTGCGCGAAGGCCGGATCGGTCTCCTCGTCCGCCACCGGCAGGCCGACCCAGGCCTGGATGCCGTGCATCGCCCCGCCGGTTCGTCGGAGCCGATCGAACCGTTCGGAGTGGGTGATGCCGCGCCCCGCGGTCATCCAGTTCATTTCGCCGGGCGTGATGGCGATCTCGGACCCGACGCTGTCGCGGTGGGTGATCTCGCCGTCGAACAGGTAGGTGACGGTGGAAAGGCCGATGTGCGGGTGCGGGCGCACGTCGACGCTGCGCGGGATGCCGGGCGCGAAATCGATCGGCCCCATGTGGTCGAAGAACACGAACGGGCCCACCATCCGGTGCTGGGCGAAGGGCAGCACGCGCCCCACCTCGAACCCGCCGAGATCGCGGCGACGGGAGTCGATGACGAGTTCGATCATATCCAGGCTCCGGCGTTAGACTCTGGCCGGGATATGGTTGCTGATCAGGCCGAGCGGAACCGTGGTCGAGTTCTTCACCGAGCGCACCACGATGCGGCTCTCGATGTTAGAGACCAGGCCGAGCGAGAGGATCTTCTCGCGCAGGAAGTCATCGAACGCATGCATGTCGCGGGTGACGATGCGGAGCTCGTAGTCGGCCGCGCCAGTCACCGTCGCGCACTGCACCACCTCCGGCCAGCGCTGCACCGAGGTTTCGAAAGTCTCGAGGTTGTCCTTGGTCGGCAGCGAGAGTTTGACCGTGCAGTAGACCTCGAAGCTGAGGCCCAGCTTCTCGCGGTCGAGGATGGTGACGCGGCGCTGGACGATCCCCTCGTCCTCCAGCCGCTTGATCCGCCGCCAGCAGGGGCTGGAGGACAGCCCGACGCGCTCGGCGATCTCGGCGACCGAGAGGCTGGCGTCGTGCTGGATCAAATCGAGGATGCGGGCATCCACGGAGTCCAGGACTTCAGACAAGTTTTTCCCTCCTTTCCATGTTATCCCATATGGAAAATGCCGCAGCCAACTCATTTACGGGCATGGCTTTGGCAGGGCTCACGCCCGCCTTATATGTTCTTGCGAGCCGCTCCGAAAGGGCGGTGGGAAAGAAATTGCCATGCGACACGCCGAAGTCACGCTCGACGACAAGTTTATGCTCGAAGATGGGCGAGTTTTCATCACCGGCGTCCAGGCGCTGATCCGCATCCTGCTGGACCGCAAGCGGCTCGACTTACGGGAGGGACTGAACACCGCCGGCTTCCTTTCCGGCTATCGCGGCTCGCCGCTCGGCGGGCTTGACCAGCAGGCCCACCGCGCCGGCAGGTTCCTCGCCGCCAGCGACATCGTATTCAAGGAGGGCCTCAACGAGGACCTCGCCGCCACCGCAGTCTGGGGCTCGCAGCAGGCCAACCTGTTCCCCGGCGCCAAGTTCGATGGCGTGTTCGGCATGTGGTACGGCAAGGCGCCCGGCGTCGACCGCACCGGCGATGCATTCAAGCACGCCAACTTCGCCGGGACCTGGCCGAAGGGCGGCGTGCTGGCGGTGGCCGGCGACGACCACGCCTGCAAGTCCTCCACCCTGCCCTCCCAGTCCGAGTTCGCGTTCCAGGACTTCGAGATGCCCGTGCTGGCGCCGGCCGACGTGCAGGAGGTGCTGGACTACGGTCTGCTCGGCTATGCGATGTCGCGCTTCAGCGGCCTTTGGGTCGGCATGATCGCGCTGGCCGACATGATGGACAGCGGCGTCACCATCGACGTCGGCCTCGGCCGCCACCAGCACCGCGTGCCGGAGGCGTTCCAGCTGCCCGCGGGCGGCCTTGGCATCCGGCTCAAGGACCAGCCGCTCGACAAGGAACGGCGGCTGCGGCTGTACAAGATCCCCGCCGCGCTGGCGTTCGCCA
Organism: Caulobacteraceae bacterium; assembly: GCA_035604515.1. Taxonomy (GTDB): domain Bacteria; phylum Pseudomonadota; class Alphaproteobacteria; order Caulobacterales; family Caulobacteraceae; genus Acaudatibacter. Next base: position 12,484 of record DATNIH010000168.1, read on the forward strand.
AGGCCAACGGCATCGACCGCACGGTGCTCGCGGGTCCGCGCCGGCGGCTCGGCATCGCCGCCCACGGCCAGGCCTTCAAGGACGTGATGGAGGCGCTGGCGGCCATGGGGATCGGTTTGGCGGAAGCCGCCGATCTCGGTCTGGCGATCTACAAGGTCGGCATGCCCTGGCCGCTGGAGCCCACCGGCCTGCGCGCCTTCGCCCGCGGCCTCGACACCCTGATGGTGGTCGAGCACAAGCGCCCGCTGCTGGAGAGCCAGGCCCGCGCCGCGCTCTACGACCTGCCCGCCCACGCCCAACCGAAGGTGATCGGCAAGGTCGACGAGCAGGGCCACCCACTGCTCTCGCAGCTGAGCTCGCTGTCGGTGGCCGAAGTGGCGCTGGCGATCGCCGACCGCCTGCCGCCGGGCCCCCACATGGACCGGGTGCACGACTTCATCTCCCGCGTTTCCGCCTCCGGCATGGCGGCGGTGACGCTGGGCGCCGAGCAGGTGCGCAAGCCGTTCTTCTGCTCCGGCTGCCCGCACAACACCTCGACCCGGCTGCCGGAGGGCTCGCGGGCGCTGGCCGGCATCGGCTGTCACTACATGGCCAGCTTCTCCGACCCGGCGACCGACCTCACCAGTCACATGGGCGGCGAGGGTCTGACCTGGGCCGGCGCCTCGCCGTTCACCACCGAGGACCACGTGTTCGCCAACCTGGGCGACGGCACCTACAACCACTCCGGATCGCTGGCGATCCGCGCCTCGATCGCTATGGGCAGCCACATCACCTACAAGCTGCTCTACAACGACGCCGTCGCCATGACCGGCGGCCAGCACCCCGAGAGCGGCTTCTCGGTCGCCCAGATCACCCGCCAGCTCGCGGCCGAAGGCGTGGCCAGGACCGTCGTCGTCGCCGACGAGCCCGAACGCTACCTGAAGGTCACCGACCTGGCGCCGGCCGTCGAGGTGAAGCCGCGGGGCGAGCTGATGGCGGTGCAGCGGATGCTGCGCAAACAGCCCGGCGTCTCGGTCTTGATCTACGACCAGACCTGCGCCACCGAAAAGCGCCGCCGGCGCAAGCGGGGGACCATGGCCCAGGCCCCCAGGCGCGTCTTCATCAACCCCCTGGTCTGCGAAGGCTGCGGCGACTGCTCCAGAGCCTCCAACTGCGTCTCGATCGAGCCGCTGGAGAGCGAGTTCGGCCGCAAGCGCAGGATCGACCAGTCGACCTGCAACCAGGACTATTCGTGCCTGGACGGCTTCTGCCCGTCGTTCGTGACGCTGGAGGGCGCCGAGAACGCCCACGCCCACCATCTGCCGGCGCTGACCGCCGACTCGACGCCGCTGCCGACCATCCCGGCTTTCGCGGGCGTGAAGAACATCATCTTCACCGGCATCGGCGGCACCGGCGTCACCACCACCGCCTCGATCCTGGCCATGGCGGCGCACGTCGACGGCCTTGCCGCCTCGTCGGTCGACATGACCGGCCTGGCGCAGAAAGGCGGCGCCGTCTTCAGCCACGTACGGATAGGCGCGGACGAGGCGACCCCGATCGGCGGGCGCGTGCCCGCCGCCAGCACCCACGCGTTGATCGCCTGCGACCTGCTGGTCGCCGCCGGCCCCGAGGCGCTGGCGCTCTACGCCAAGGACCGCACCGACGCGGTCGGCAACGGAGATTTTCAGCCTACGGCTGATTTGATCTTCGATCGTGATGCCAGGTTCGACGGACCGGCGATGGAGCGGCGCATCAAGGGCGCCACCAAGAGTTACGACAGCTGCCCCGCCGTGGAGCTCGCCGAGGAGAAGCTGGGCGACGCCATCTACGCCAACACCATCATGCTCGGCTTCGCCTGGCAGAAGGGGCTGATCCCGGTCTCGGCCCGGGCGCTCTACCGCGCGATCAACCTCAACGGCGTCGAGGTCGAGACCAACCTGCAGGCGTTCGAGATCGGCCGCATCGCCGCCTTCGACCCAGCGCAGCGCAAGCCCGCACGCCAGGCCGCGCCGTCACCGCAGTCCCGTCCGCTGGACGAGCTGGTCGCCCACCGAACGGGAGAGCTGGCCGCCTACCAGAACCAAGCCTACGCCGAGCGTTACGCCAGCCGCGTCGCCGCCGTGCGCGCGGCCGAGGCCCCGCTGGGATCCGAGACCCTGACCCGCGCCGTGGCGATCAGCCTCTACAAGCTGATGGCGGTGAAGGACGAGTACGAGGTCGCCCGGCTCTATTCCGACGGCCGCTTCGCCGCGACGCTGCAGGACACCTTCGCCGGCGGCAAGGCCAAGGTGCTGCTGGCGCCGCCGCTGCTCAGCGCCAAGGACGACGCCGGCCACCTGAAGAAGCGCGCGTTCGGCGGCTGGATGCTGCGCTGGGGCTTCCCGACGCTGGCGAAGCTGAAGGGCCTGCGCGGCGGCCCACTCGACGTCTTCGGGATGACCGCCGAGCGCCGAGCCGAGCGCCAGCTGCTGGCTGACTACGAAGCCGGCCTGGGTCGCCTGCTAGCCGGCCTGACATCTGAGCGCCTGCCGCTGGCGGTGAAGATCGCGTCGGTCCCCGACGCCATCCGCGGCTTCGGCCACGTCAAGGAAGCGGCGATGGCGACGGCAAGGGCGGATGAGGCGAAGCTGTGGGCGGAGTGGGACGACTGAGCCCCCTCCCCCCTGAGGGGAGGGTGGTCCGAAGGACCGGGTGGGGGGCTCTTTCCGCCACCCGGACGGTTGATGCAGACCCCCACCCCCGACCCCTCCCCTCAAGGGGGAGGGGGGCTTCGTCTTGCGCTTCCGCCCAGCTATAGCCCCCGCATGACCGAATTCGACTTCGACGCCTGCGTGGTCGGCGCGGGCGCGGTGGGGCTGGCGTGCGGCTATGGGCTGGCCAAGCGCGGGCTCTCCGTGGCGGTGCTGGAGCGCGAGCGGGCGATCGGCCAGGGCGTCTCCTCGCGCAACTCCGAGGTCGTCCACGGCGGGCTCTACTATCCGACCGGCTCGCTGAAGGCGCGGTTCTGCGTGCAGGGGCGGCGCGCGCTCTATGCCTTCCTGGACGCGCACCATGTCGACTACCGCAAGTGCGGCAAGCTGGTGGTGGCGACCGAGCCTGCCGAGCTGCCGCGGATCGAAGCCATCGCCCGGCAGGCGCGGGAGAACGACGTCGAGGGCATCGCCGAGATCGACGGCGCGGCGGCCGTAGCGATGGAGCCCAGCCTGCGCTGTGTCGGCGCGATCGTCTCGCCCCAGAGCGGCGTGTTCGACAGCCATGGCTATATGTGGGCGCTGAAGGGCGAGATCGAGGACCGGAGCGGGGCCGTGGTGCTGGCGACGCCGTTCGAAGGGGCAACGCCGATCGCCGGCGGCGGCTTCATGGTCCGCGCCGGCGGCGAGGCGGCGACGACGATGAGCGTGCGTTTGCTGGTCACCGCGACCGGACTCTCCGCACAGGCCGTCGCCGCGACCATCGATGGGTTCCCGCCGAAGGACATTCCCACGCGCCACCTCGGCAAAGGCGTCTACTTCCGTCTGACCGGCCGTGCGCCGTTCGAGCACCTGATCTATCCGCCGCCGATCCCCGGGGCGCTCGGCACCCACTACCGCAAGGACCTCGGCGGCCAGGCGGTGTTCGGCCCGGACCTCGCCTACGTCGAGACCGAGGACTACACGGTCGACCCGGCCCGCGCGGCCGGCTTCTACGACTACGTGCGCCACTTCTGGCCCGGCCTGCCCGACGGCGCGCTCACCCCCGACTACGCCGGTATCCGCCCCAAGCTGCACGGCCCTGGCGAACCGCAGCCCGACTTTCAGCTCGACGGTCCCGAGGTCCACGGCCTTGCCGGCCTCATGGCGCTGTTTGGCATCGAAAGCCCCGGCCTCACCTCCTCGCTGGCGATCGGCGAAGCGGTCGCCGCGCGGCTCACCGCTTCTTGAAGCGACCGGGCCCTTCGCCTATAAGCCGCGGCTCGCCCAAAACGCGATGTCGTGGGGCTGGGTAGCTCAGTTGGTTAGAGCGGCGGATTCATAACCCGCAGGTCGGCGGTTCAAGCCCGCCCCCAGCTACCACTGCTCTCCCCCTCCTCCCTTGGTCATCGGCCCGGCAAGGGGGAGTTTAGGAAGTGCGCGAGGTTGCCAGATCATCGCTCGCGAGATGGTCGTCGGTCACGATGTGGTGCGCTTGCCCCGTGAGCGAACCTGCCGCGGACTTCGCCCAAACCGCTTGGTGAAGGCATGTGAAAACGATGCGATCTCCGAGTAGCCGAGCCTGGAGGCGATTTCGCCTATGGAAAGGTCGCCGGTGGCAAGCATGGAGGTCGCCAGCTCGAAGCAGACGTCGTCGCGAATGATGCTGAAGGTCGTATTCGAGGCCGTGATTCTGCGCTGCAATGTCCGTCGGGACATGCCGAGCCGCCGCACCACGAAGTCGAAATCGTGGTGGCCTTGGGTCAACCCATCTCGGATCGCATCCGCGACAGCGTCGCGTATGCTGTCGGAACGAGGCGCCTTGGCCAGCAAGTATTCAGCGTAGGTCGCCAGCAGTGCATGAAGATGCCGGTCGACGCCGCGCTTCACCGCATAAAGGTCGCGACGCTCGATTTCGATCCCGTTTATCGGTGCGTGGAACACGAGCGGGCAGCCAAGCTGCGAAGCATATAGTTTGGGATTGTGAGGCGGAGGCAAGGTCGAGAGTATCTGCTTCGGGCGCCATTGAGCGCCGCGATGCCCCTGGGCCATGCGCATCACGTAGGCCGGGATGAAGCGCATGAACTGGGTGGCGTTTCCCACGTTCGGGGCGATCGACCAGATCAACGCCGGCGGATTGCGGTCCTCGACCAACTCGACGCCCAGGCCTTCCGCCAGCGTGGGAAGGGTGCGCGCGAGGTCGCGCAAGCCGTCGCGAAACTGCCGGGCATTCCGAATCAGATGTCCGGGAATCCCCGATCGATCCGCACGCGATCGCAGACCGAAGCGGTGTCCGAAGTCGAGGTCTCCGCCGAGCCGCGCCATGGTCTCGAAATAGGCGACGTATTGGCGGAAGGGCGCCTGCATGCCGGGCCGGTCGACGATCGCTTGCGAAACCCCGATCGCACGAAATACCGCGGCGGCGCCGCCGGCGACACCGGTGGCCGCCCTGTCGAATCCCGACCATGCCATGCCGTCGGTCATCGGATCTTGCGGGAAGGATCGCATCTTCCTCTGGCGCCGCAGACAAGCTTGGCGCGGAATCTTAAGAAAATGGCGCGGCAAATCAAGCACGCCGGAGACTCGTCATGAAATGCTCTCACCTGCCGGTTCGATCCAGCCGATGAGAGGGGTGAGCAATGACCACGCAAGACGAGCCGGCAGTTTTGTTCGATGTGACCGAAGGCGTTGGCTGGATCACCCTTAATCGTCCAAAGGCCTACAACGCGCTCAATCTGGATCTAGCCGAGGGGCTGCTGGACGCCGTCATCCGCTGTGACGAAGACGAGAACGTCCGGGCGCTCGTCATCATCGGCAAAGGCCCCTCGTTCTGCGCTGGCGGCGACATCCGGACGATGATGGATGCCGCCGCGCGCGACGGACACGCGGCGGTGTTCATCAAGACACTGACCGTCAGCCTGCACGAAGCGATCGCAACCATGGCTCACATGAGCAAACCGGTCGTCATGGCGGTCCACGGCGCCGCGGCGGGCGCCGGGTTCAGTCTGGCGCTTGCAGGAGATCTCGTGCTGGCGGCGGACAACGCGCGCTTCACCCTGGCGTATACCGCGATCGGGCTGGCGCCGGACGGAAGCTCGACGTTCACGTTACCGCGCCTGATCGGCGCCAAGCGGGCATTCGAGCTCATGCACACGAACCGAGCGCTGTCGGCCGACGAAGCCAGGGAGCTCGGCCTCGTCAACCAGGTGTTTCCAGCGGCGCAGTTCGTCGAACAGGTGAGGGAGTACGCCGTACGGCTCGCCCAGGGACCGACGGCCGCGCTCGGCTACGCCAAGAGGCTCCTGACGCTCAGTGCGCAAAATAGTCTCGAGACGCAGATGGAGCACGAGCGCCGGGCGATCGCTGCTACTGCCCGGACCGCGGATTTTCGCGAAGGCGCCGACGCGTTTTTCTCAAAGAGACCGGCGAAATTCCACGGGCGCTAGCGCAGGGGGCGAACGGCGGAAGCGGCCCCCTGCTTCCATTTCCTCAGAGCTGGTAGCGCAGACCCACGTCCACCGACACGTCCTGCGAGGCGCCGTGGAAGTCGCCTGGGTGCAGCCCGATCGGGCGGGCGACGCCGGGGGTGTCGTTGACCGTGTTCCAGCGCAGGAATGGCGCGTCGATATAGCGATAGGTGACGTCCAAGGTCAGCTTGCGCTTCAGCTTGTACGAGACGCCGCCGATGCCCTGGAAGGCGAACTGGGTCGGGCGCAGGATCGAGCCGCCCAGCTGCAGCGTCTGGATCGCCGGATTCTGTGGCGAAATCGGACCCGGCACGCCGCTGAAGTAGAAGTGGGAGTCGAACTGCAGGTGGTAGATGCCGACCCCGACGCCCAGGAACGGCGTGAAGCGCTGCTGCGGCGCGAAGTCGTAGACCGCGTTGATCATGCCGTTGTCGGCGTAGGCCCAGTTGGTGTGCGGGTGGCCGTATACCGCGGTGCAGGGCGGCGGGACGTTGGTCTTCTCGCACAGGCCCCACGGCTGGCCGGGACGGCCCGCCGTGAAGCCGTTCGGATCCATCGCTAGAGTCGAGTGGATCGAGTGGATGTTGCCCTCGCGCAGGCCGCCGTCGAACTCCACCCGCACGTGCGGGGTGATGCGGTAGCCCACCCTCAGGAACGCGTTCCAGTCGCCGTTCAGCTGGTAGCGCCAGCGGTACGGCTGGCCGTCCGGCGCGGGGTCGAGCGATGTCGCATCGATCGCCAGCGGCCAGTGGTAGCCGAGATCGAGCGCGACATAGGGGTGCAGCCAGCCACCGGGCGGATGCGGCCATTCGCGCGGCGCGGCCTGATCGTCGTCGGCCAAGGCCAGCGCGGGCAGCGCGCAGGCGGGAACCAGCACCGCCGCGGCGACGCCGACAAGACACTTCCAATCCATGCAATCCAATCCCGTAGCTGGCCCCAGTCGCGCTCAGTCTCTACACATCGCCGGGGCGATCCGCGACCTCCGCGCCGAGGTTTTCACGCGCCGCAGCGGCTCATTGCAGATCGTCCGCGCCGCGCCCAGGCGGGCACGGCCCGGCGTAGCGATAGGTGTTGCTGTAGTTGTTCACGATCAGCGGTTGGCCGGGGACATTGAGCACATTCTGTCCGTCCACGGCATAGCTGGATTGGAAATCGCCGGAATACCGCGCTCGCACCTGCGAACCAGGTCCGGGCGGAAGACCGCACCTGGCGTCGATCTGGAACACGCCATTCGATGGGCTAGACCAGGCGATCTGCTGGCAGGCGGTCGCCTGCAACGGAATGTGCACCGGCGCCCCCGACAGACAGGCGTCACCGGCGCTCGGGGTTCCGTTCAGGACCCCGACGCGGCGCCAGAGGCCGGGTCGCGGGCGCGGCATGTCGCTCGCGCCGAGCCTGGGCGCGCATCCCGCCAGGACCGAGGCCGAGGCGGCCATCAGCAGGATCGCGTGGCGGCGCACTCAGCGCCCGGCCGCCAGCGGTTTGGGGACGCAGAACGCCTTGTCGACCATGGCGATGCTGAACGGCACGCGCCGGGTCACCGTCACGCCGCCGGCGGCCGCGCAGGCTGCGCCGGGCGCGAGGTCGTAGTGGATGATCTGGGTGGTGTACTGCGGACAGATGTCGCTGCAGGGAAACTCCACCACCACCGGCGCGCCGTGATGCAGGCCGAGTGTGATGCGCTTGAACATCATCGCCGCGTGATCGAACGGCGCAGCGGCGTAGGCGACCAGGTCGGCGTCCGAGAGGTTCCGCGGCGCGGCGGCGGCGGCGTGGGCTGAGAGTAGCGCCGCGCCCGCCAGTCCAGCGGCCAGCAGCGCTTGAGGGGTTGGCGGACGCGCATTGATCACGCCGCAGCGTGGCGGCGAAGGGACCGACGGTCAACCCGGCGAGACCGGGTCAGGCGGCGGCAGCGCCCGGCATGACACGCTCTGCCAGGGCGCCGTCGAGCGCCTCGAGCAGACGCTCCGGCTTGATCGGTTTTTCGACCACGCAGCGCATGCCGGCGGCGAGATACTGGGCGACTTCGTCGGTGTCGGCGTTGGCGGTGAGCGCGATAATCGGCACCTTGCCGGCGGGCGCGCCGAGCTTGCGGATCTCCCGGGCGGCGGTGACGCCGTCCATGCGCGGCATCTTGATGTCCATCAGGATCACGTCGTAGCGGCCGGCCCTCGCGGCCTCGACGGCCTCGACCCCGTCGACCACCGACTCGGTGGAGCAGTCGAACATCTCGCACAGCGCCTCGACCACCATGCGGTTGGTGGCGTTGTCATCGACCACCAGGATGTGCGCGGACCTAGTCGGCGCCAGTTCCTCGATCGCGGCGTCCTGCATGCCGACCCCGTCGGCGGCCGGCGCCGCGATCTCGAAGGCGACCGTCGCGCCGGGTCCCGGATTGGCCTTGGCCTGGAGCGAGCCGTCCATCGCCGCGATCGCCCGCTCGGCCAGCATCAGCTCGAGCTGCACGCCCATGCCGGCGGCCTGCGCCACTTCGCCGACGCCTTGGAACATGCCGGCCAGGTAGCGCGGCGCGTAGGTGGCGCCGTTGTCGCGTACGCGGCCGATGAGGGCGAAGCCGGCCTCGAGCGGGCGGACTTGCAAACTCGCTTCGATCACGCCGCGGCTCGAGTGGGCCATGGCGTGGCCGATCAGGGCGTCGAACACCTGCATCAGCCGCGCCGCGTCGATGATCGCCGCACAGTCCGGCGCGCCGTCGTAGGAGACCAGCAGGGTGACGCCCGCGGTTTCGGCCTGGATGCGCCAGCGGGCGGCGATGTCGTCCATCAGCTCCTGCAGGCGGCGCGGCGCGGCGGCGATCTCGAGCCGGCCGGCGTCGGCCCGCTGCAGCTCGGCGGCGACGTCGAGCAGGGAAAGGGTGGAGTGGGCGGCCTCGGTGATCGTCTCGATGTGCTGGGAAGCGCCCTCGGGCAGGCGCAGACGCTTCAGGCCGTCGGCGGCGGCCAGCGCATGGGCGACCGGCTCGCGCACCTCGGTGCAGATCCGTTCGATCAGTCCGACGTCCGCCCGCGGGCGGGCCAGGGCCGGCAACAGGCGGGCAAGGTCGCTGACGCCGGCGAAGGCGCCGCCGCGGCAGACGATGAAACCGCCAAGCAGCGCGGCTGGGCGCTCGAGCGCCATGCGCTCCACGAACGGCCCGACATGCTCGCCGGCCTCGACGATCAGAGTGTCCGGCTCGGTGACCTCGAGGATCGGCCTGACCGCCGCGCCGTTGCGCTCCATGCGGGCCAGGAACGCCTCGCGATGGACGATGCCGACCGGGCGATCGCCGTCGACGACCGCGACGGCGCGGCAGTCGAGGTCGTGAATGAAGATCGCGAGCGCGGCCTCGCAAAGGTTATCGGCGGGCAGGCCCGTACGCCGGTCGATCGTGTCGCCGATAGTGTCCATGGCCGCCGAGGGATGCCTAACTTGGCGCACACCATGGCCACGCCGGCTTGCGAAGAGGTTAAACTTCCCCGCGAGTACCCCGAATTGGGGTAGGCGGCTGTGAAAAATCTACACGGTTAGCGGCCGGTCGGGATGTCCTTGAACGCCACATCCTTGTCCACCCGCACGTCCTGCGGCAGACCGAGCACCCGCTCGGCGATGATGTTCTTCAGGATCTCGTCGGTGCCGCCGGCGATGCGCATGCCCGGCGCGCTCATCAGCGTCGCCTGGAACATCGCCGAGAGCGGCGCGAGGGCGGGATCGACGATAATGCCGAACTGATCCTCCAGTTCGACCGCCGTGTTGGCGACATCCTGCATCAGCGGGGCGGTCACGACCTTGCCGATCGAGGCCTCCGGTCCCGGGGTCTGGCCGCGCGATAGCGCCGTCTGGGTGCGCAGCCGCGTCAGCCGCAGGCCCTCGGCCTGGACGTACCAGTCCGCGACCTTTTCGCGCAGGGCCGCGTCCTTGATGCCGGAGCCGGCCAGGGTGGCGATGCTGGAGGCCAGGTCCATCACCTGGCGGTGGTAGCTGGCGCCGCCGCCGATGGCGTTGCGCTCGTTCATCAGCGTGACCAGCGAGACCCGCCAACCGTCACCGACCGCGCCGACGCGCTGGCTGTCCTTCACCCTCAGGTCGGTGAAATAGACCTCGTTGAACCCCGAGGCGCCCGACATCTGGTGGATCGGGCGCACGTCGATGGCCGCATCGTGCATGTCGACCCAGAACATGGTCAGGCCCTTGTGCTTGGGCACGTCGGGATCGGTGCGGGTGACCAGGATGCCGAAGTCGGAGAACTGGGCGCCCGAGGTCCAGACCTTTTGGCCGTTGATGATCCAGTCGCCCGACCCATCAGGGGCGCGGACGGCGCGGGTGCGGGCCGCGGCGACATCCGATCCGCCCGACGGCTCCGAGAACAGCTGGCACCAGATCTCCTCGCCGCGCATGGCCGGGCCGACAAAGCGCTGTTTGTCCGCCTCGTTGCCCGAGGTCATGATCGTCGGCACGCACATGCCAAGGCCGATCTGGAACGGGTTGCCCGGGGTCGGGTAGTTGGATTCCTCCTGGGCGAACACCTGCGCCTGCCAGTTGGCCCCGCCCACCCCGCCCCACTCCTTGGGCCAGGTGATGCAGGAGTAGCCGGCCGCGGCCTTCTTGAGCTGCCAGGCCTTGGCGTCCTTCAGCCCGGCGGGGTCCTCCTCGTCGCGCCCCTGGCGCTTGGGGGCGTTGGCTTCGAGCCACGAGCGCGCCTTTGCGCGGTAGGCGGCTTCCTCGGGCGTGTCGTTGAAGTCCATGACTCTCGCTCCCAGCCTAAGCGGCGTTGCGACGTTCGAGCTGCTGCACCAGCCGCTCTTTCCAGGCCTTGGCCCCGCCGGCGACGAGACCGAGCTGCTGGGCGCGGCGGTAGAACAGGTGGCAGTCCATCTGCCAAGTGAAGCCGATCCCGCCGTGGGTCTGCAGGTTCTCCTTGGCGGCGTTCCAGTACGCCTCCGACGCCGAAACCCGCGCCGAAGCCGCCGCCAGTGGCAGCTCGGAGGCGCCGGTCTCCAGCGCCCAGGCGCCGTAATAGGCGCTGGAGCGGGCGAGTTCGTTTTTGACATAGATGTCGGCGAGCTTGTGCTTGATCGCCTGGTAGCTGCCGATCGGCCGGCCGAAGGCGTAGCGCTCGATCGCATAGCCCTTGGCCATCTCCAGCGCCCGGTCGGCGCCGCCGACCTGCTCGAACGCCAGCAGCACCGCCGCGCGCTCCAGCAGCGCCTCGGCCAGCGCCAGGCCCTCGCCGGCCTCGCCCAGCCGCTCGGCCGCCGCGCCGGAGAAGGTCAGTTTGGCCACGCCGCGGGTGGGATCGAGCGTCTGCAGGGTCTCGCGCGCCACGCCGGCGCCGCCGAGCTCGACCAGGAACAGGCTCAGCCGTCCGCCCTCCCGCGCCAGGACGACCGCAACGTCGGCGATGTCGCCGTCGGTGACCGGCAGCTTGGTCCCGCTGAGCTTGCCGCCCTCGACCTTGGCCTGCACCTGCGCCTCGGTCAGCACGCCCGGCCGCTCGACACTGGCGAAGCAGCCGATCACTTCGCCGGCGGCAATTTTCGGCAGCCAGGCCTGCTTTTGCGCCTCCGAGCCGGCCAGCAGCAGCGCCTCGGCCAGGAAGTAGACGGTGGAGGCGAACGGGATCGGCGCCAACGCCCGCCCCAGCTCCTCGGCGATCACGCACAGTTCCAGATGCCCAAGTCCAAGCCCGCCATAGGCTTCCGGGATCGCGGTCCCGAGCCAGCCCTGGCCGGCCACTTCCTTCCACAGATCGGCGTCATAGGACTTGGCCGGATCGTCCAGCACCGCGCGCACCTTCGAGGTCGGGCAACGCCCTTCCAGGAACCGCCGCGCCTCGTTCTTGAGGAACTTCTGGTCGTCGGAGAAATCGAAGTTCATGGCGCGTTTCCCAAGGTCTTTGCGGCAACCATGAACCAGCTTCTCGCGGGACGGAAGATTGACTGCGCGTCAATGATTTCGAGTTTTAGTGGCCCGCTCAAGCGAGGCGAGATCAGATGGCCAAGGCGGTCTACCAGCGTAACCAGAAGGTCTGGGTCGAGAGTGTCGGCGCCTGGGCCATCGTCGAGCGGATCGACGCGGTCTGGGCCAAGGGTTTCGACGAGCCGGTGCGCGTCACCTACGACGTCGGCCTCGGCCGGCCGTTCCAGGCCCACGAGCTGCGCGCCGAAGATCCGACCGGCGATGCGCCAGAGGACGCCGCCGCCGCGTCCGGCTGGCGGCTGATGCGGGCCCGCAACAAGTGGCAGACGCCGGAGGAGTGCGCCGCCCATCCCTACCCCGGCACTTATCCTGTCGTGGTGACGGACCTCGGCGACTGGGGCGGTTGGCGCGTGCCGGGCGCCGAATACGACCGCGATCCGCACCGGATCGAGTGGCAGGCGCGCCTGATCGCCTGCACCCCGGCGCTCCGCCAGATCGCTCGCGAGGTGCTCGCGCTGGTGTGCGAGACGAGCGACGTCCCGCCCGAGCTCGAGAAATTGGCGCGCAAGGCCCGGGCGATCGAAAACTTCCTGGCCGAGGTCCCGGAGCCGGGCGATCTAGCCGAGACATCGCAAGTCGCCTGATGGGCCGCGGCGCCCCTCGTGCTATACTGCCGCCATGATGCACGAGCGCATTCATCGCGACCCGCAGGTGATGATGGGCAAGCCGGTGATCCGTGGCACGCGGATCACCGTGGAGCTGCTGCTGCGCGAATGCGCCCGCGGCGCCTCGTTCGAAGAGATCATCGATTCGTACCCCCGCGTCACAGAGGCGGACATCCGCGCCGCGCTTGCGTTCGCCGCTGACTATCTTTCGCACGAAGGTCTAGTGGCGGCTGAGTAGGTGAGGTTTCTCGCCGACGAGTGCTGTCCGCGCCAGGTTGTCGACGCTCTGCGCAAACTCGCGCCCGATGTCGTATTCGTGGCGGAGTCCCTGAGCGGCGCGGCCGATCCGGAAGTGGCCGCGACCGCAATCGCAACGCGGGGTCAAGGTCTTCTGACTCAGCTTGTGCTCATCGACGCGAACGCTGAACGGATGCGACCACTCGGTGTCGACTGAACGGCGCACCAGTGGCGCGAGGATCGCTGGGCGGGTAAACCGCCGGCATGCGTACCGAGACCCCCCAGCCGATCCATCTGGCCGACTATCGCGCCCCTGATTACCTCGTCAGCGAGGTCAGCCTCGACTTCGATCTTTTGCCAAACGCCACGCGGGTCAAAGCCAGGCTGGCGGTGCGCCGCAATGGCGAGCACGCGCGGCCGCTAAGGTTCAACGGCGAGCGGCTGAAGCTGATCGCGGTCGCCATCGACGGCCGTCCGCTGCCGCCCGGCGAGTACGAGCTCGACCAGGAGTTCCTGACGATCGCCGCGCCGCCGGCCGCGTTCACGCTGGAGACCGAGGTCGAGATCGATCCGGAGGGCAACAAGGCGCTGGAGGGGCTCTACATCTCCGCCGGCCGCTTCTGCACCCAGTGCGAGGCCGAGGGCTTCCGCAAGATCACCTACTTCCCCGACCGGCCCGACGTGCTGGCCCGCTTCACCGTGCGCATCGAGGCCGAGCAGGTGTTCCCGCGGCTTTTGTCGAACGGCAACCTGGCGCAAGCGGGCGAGCTGCCGGGCGGGCGCCATTTCGCGGTCTGGAACGACCCGTTCCCGAAGCCCTGCTACCTGTTCGCCCTGGTCGCCGGCGAGCTCGATGTGCTCGAGGACGCCTTCGTCACCATGAGCGGGCGCCAGGTGAGCCTGCGCATCTTCGTCGACACCGGCATGGCCGAGCGGGCGCTCTACGCCATGGACAGCCTCAAGCGGTCGATGAAGTGGGATGAGGACACCTTCGGCCGCGAATACGACCTCGATCTGTTCATGATCGTCGCGGTGCGCGACTTCAATTTCGGGGCGATGGAGAACAAGGGCCTCAACATCTTCAACTCGTCGCTGCTGCTGGCCGACCCCGCGACCGCGACCGACGTCGACTACGAGCGGATCGAGGGCGTGATCGCCCACGAGTACTTCCATAACTGGACCGGCGATCGCATCACCTGCCGCGACTGGTTCCAGCTGTGCCTGAAGGAAGGCCTGACGGTGTTCCGTGACCAGAGCTTCTCGGCCGACATGCGCGGCGAGGCGGTGCAGCGGATCAAGGAGGTCAAGACGCTGCGAGCGCGGCAGTTCTCCGAGGACGCCGGCTCGCTGGCCCACCCGGTGAGGCCCTCCAGCTATATCAAGATCGACAACTTCTACACCGCGACCATCTACGAGAAGGGCGCGGAGGTCATCCGTATGCTGAAGATCATGATCGGTCCGGAGGCGTTCCGGGCCGGCATGGATCTCTATTTCGACCGCTTCGACGGCCAGGCCACCACCATGGAGGCCTTCATCGAGTGCTTCGCCGAGGTCTCGAAGCGTGACCTGACCGCCTTCTTCGCCTGGTACGAGCAGGCCGGCACCCCCAGCGTCTCGCTGGAGTCGCGCTACGACGCCGAGAAACAGGCGCTGGAGATCATCCTGCAGCAGTCGACGGCGCCGACGCCGGGCCAGCCGGACAAGCGCGCGCTGCCGATCCCGATCCAGATCGGCCTGTTGGACGAGGACGGACGGCCGCTGCGGGACACCGAGCTTGTGGTGCTGGATTCGCCGTCGCGCTCTCTGACTATAGAGAATGTTGCCAGCGCGCCGATCGTCTCGGCGCTGCGGGGGTTCTCGGCGCCGGTGAACCTCACCACCGATACGCCGGCCAAGGACGCCTATGTGCTGCTGGCCGCCGACCCCGATCTGTTCAATCGCTGGGAGGCCGGACAGGGCCTGGCGCGCGATCTGATCCTGGCCCGCGCCGCCGGCAGGCCCGACGAAGTCGGCGAGGAACGCTACGCCGAGGCGCTGGAGCGGGCGCTGAAGGACCAGTCGGCCGACGACGCGTTCAAGGCGTTGCTGCTCGCGCCGCCCAGCGAACCCGATCTCGCCGTGATCGCCGCGCCGGCCGATCCCGCCGCGATCCACGACGCCCGCGAAGCCCTGCGCGCGCGCATGGCCGCGCACCTCGACGCGACGCTGCGCGACCTGCACAGCCGGCTGCAGGCTGTCGGCCCGTTCTCGCCCGACGCGGCCCAGGCCGGCCGCCGCGCCCTGCGCAACGCAGCGATCGAGCTGATGTCGGCCAACCCGACGCCCTACAACCGCGAGCGGACGCGGGCCCACTTTGAAGGCGCCGGCAACATGACCGAGGCCATCGGGGGCCTCGCCGCATTGATGATGATCGGCGGCGAGGCGTTCGAGACGGCGTTGGCGGAGTTCTATGACCGCTGGCGCGACGAACCGCTGGTGATCGACAAGTGGTTCGCGCTGCAGGCCCGCGATCCGTCCGACGGCGCGCTGGGCCGCGTGCTGGGCCTGACCGCCCATCCAGCCTTCGACCCCCAGACGCCCAATCGCCTGCGTGCGCTGGTCGCCACCTTCGCCGCCTACAATCCGGCCCGGTTCCATGACCCCAGCGGCGCGGGTTACCGCTTTCTCGCCGACCAGGTGCTGGCGGCGGACGCGTTCAACCCCAACGTCGCCGCGCGGCTGCTCGAGCCGTTGGGACAGTGGGCGAGGTACGCGCCGCAGCTTGGCGCGCTGATGCGCGAGCAACTGGAGCGCATCACCAAATCGCCGGACTTGTCTAAGAACGTCTTTGAGTTAGCCTCGAAAGCGTTGGCCTGACGCGGCGTCAAGGTCGTCGGGAGAGCGGGAGACATCCGCCTGGCCGTCTCGCTGGAAAAACTCCGATTTCTGCTCGTGGACGACAACGCCCACATGCTGAACATCGTCAAGACCATCCTGCGCGGCTTTGGCGCGGTGCATGTGTTCGAGGCCAAGGAGCCGCAGGAGGCGATCCATCGCCTGCGCAACGACGCCATCGACATCGTCGTGCTCGACTATCTGATGGGCGATGAGGACGGCATCGACTTCCTGAAGAAGCTGCGCCACGAGACTGACAGCCCGGCGCCCTTCGTGCCGGTGATCATGCTCACGGCGCATTCGGAGCGGGCTCGGGTGGAGGCCGCGCGCGACGCGGGCGTCACCGAATTCTGCGCCAAGCCGGTCACGGCGGCGGAGATGATCCGCAAGGTGGGCGCTGTGATCGACCATCCGCGGCATTTCGTCCGCAGCGGGACCTATTTCGGCCCCGACCGGCGCCGCCGCGCCGACCCGAATTTCAAGGGGCCAGAGCGGCGCAGCCACAAACTGGCGGCGTCGAGCCGACAACAGCCCGACGCGGCGGATGACGGGGCCGCAACCCCCCGGTAGGATTCAAGCCGGAAACTGACTCGCGCCTGATTTGCGGATGGGCGCAGGAACAAGATGACGTTGGCGACGGCCAGGGGCGGCGGGGCGAAAACCCAGCCTGCGCGACGCGCAGGGTTGGGGCCGGCGGCGCGCGCCCCGCGCTGGGGCCGGGCGACCACCCTGGCCATCCTGGCCTCGCTGATCGTGCTGGCGATCGAGACCGGCTTCACCGCCATCCGCATGCGCGAGACGCCCGACGTCTCGTCCAGCGTGCTGTTCACCCCGATGGTGTTCGCCGCCATCCTGGCCGTGCTGCTGGTGATCCAGGCGCTGCGCGCCGACGGCGACGCCCGCGCCCTGGCCGACTCCGAGGAACGCTTCCGCGTCGCGGTCGAGGCCGCCCGCTGCGGCATCTGGGAGTGGCGGCTCAGCTCGGGCGAGCTGTTCATGTCCGATATCACCGGCGCGATGCTGGGCTGGGGCGGCGGCGGCATCGCCACGACCGAGCAGGTGCTCGACCGCGTCGCCCCAGAGCACCGCGAGCGCGTCCGCCAGGCGATCCTCGCGGCCGCGACCCACGGCGCCTTCGATGTCTCCTTCCGCGTCTCGCGGCCCGACGGCGGCGGCAGCTGGATCGACGCGCGCGGCCAGGCGGTCGGCGAGCGCAGCGAGGGCCGCTTCAGCCGCCTGGTCGGGGTGGCGCTCGATGTGACGGAGGAGCGCATCGCCCAGGTCCGCGCCCAGGCCGCCGAAGTGCGGCTGCAGGGCGCGATCGAGAGCGTGCCCGAAGCGTTCGCACTCTGGGACCGTCAGGGTCGGCTGGTGCTGTGCAACCAGAACTTCCGCCGCTTCTTCGCCCTGGCGCCGCGCATGCTCAAGCCGGGCGCATCGCGCCAATCGGTCGAGCGGATCATGCGGTTGGCGTTCCGCCAGGAGCAGCCCGCGCCACCCGGCGAGGAAGGCCGCGAGGTCGAGCTCGCCGACGGCCGCTGGGTGCAGATCGCCGAGCGGCGCACCAGCGACGGCGGCTTCGTGGTCACCTGCGTCGACGTCACCGCCCTGAAGCAGCAGGAGGAGACGCGCCGGCTCAACGAGGAGCAGCTGCAGCGCGCGGTGGTCAATCTCGAACGCGCCCGCGAAGAGGCCGCCGAGCTGGCGCAGAAGTACGCCGCCGAAAAGGTGCGCGCCGAGGGCGCCAACCGGGCCAAGAGCGAATTCCTGGCCAACATGAGCCACGAGCTGCGCACCCCGCTCAACGCCATCAACGGCTTCTCCGAGATGATGGTCGCCGAGATGTTCGGCCCGCTCGGCGACAAGCGCTACGCCAGCTACGTCCAGGACATCCTCAGCTCCGGCCAGCACCTGCTGGCGCTGATCAACGACGTGCTCGACATGTCCAAGATCGAGGCCGGCAAGATGAACCTGCGCTTCGAACCGGTGCGGCTCGACGAGCTGGCCGAGGACGCCGTGCGCCTGATCAAGAACCGCGCGGAGACCGCCGGCCTGGGCGTGGCGATCGAGGTGCCGGCGCTGCCCGAGGTCGACGGCGACTACCGCGCGCTGAAGCAGGTGCTGCTCAACCTGCTCTCCAACGCGGTGAAGTTCACCCCGCGCGGCGGCCGCATCACCCTGAGGGCTGAGGGCCGCCACGACTCGTTGGGCGAGCGCGTCAAGATCAGTGTGCGCGACACAGGCATTGGCATCGCCCCACACGACCTGGCACGCCTCGCCCGCCCGTTCGAGCAGATCGAGAGCCAGCAGTCGAAGACCCAGCAGGGCACGGGTCTCGGCCTGGCGCTCTCCAAGTCGCTGATCGAGATGCACGGCGGCATGCTGGAGATCGAGAGCCAGCCTGGCGTCGGCACCACGGTCAGCTTCCTGCTCCCGGTGCGCCAGACCCGCCAGGCCCAGGACGACGACCGCAACTCCGCCGCGGCCTGAGTTCAGGGCCCGGACTGGGCCGCGAGCGCGCGCCGGGACGAGTTCCGAGGAGCGTCCCGGGCAGGGCATTGGGTCAGCTTCAGGGTACGACGCCAAAGGGAAGGTTCGACCCATAGCTGACGTTGGAGGCTGAGCGCCGGGGCGCTTCCAAGGATGCGAGCTGGTCTAGTATGGTCGCGGTTCCAACGGGGAGGAAACCATGCGCAGCCTGCTCTTCGCCGCTGTTGCGGCTCTAGCGTTCGCGTCCGCCAGTCCCGCGCTTTCCGTAGGCATCGGCGGAACCGGGGGCGCCCCCGCGCATAGCCACTCCGGCGGCTGCGGGAGCTGCGGGAGGGAGCACATCGAGGCGGTGAGGCACTGCGTCAAGGGCAAGCCCTGCGCCAGGCCTGCCCACCAACTTGGCGCCCACGGCGATGATACCCCAACCGAGAGCCGCCGGACGGGCTACTAAGCCGACCCTTCGATGCGCCCGGCTTTGAGGTCCACTGGTGCGGGACGGGTCTGCTAGTCACCGCTTGCTTGGCTGCGCCCGCGCAGGGATGGACCAGACAAAGTCGGTCTGCACGAAATCGAGGCCGCGCCGCCCAAACAGGGCCGGCGATGGCGCGCCGAGGTCAGCGTTTCTCCGGTCGGGGATGAAGGCCGACCGTGTCCCAACGTCGGGGCGGAGCGGGTGTCGGCCCTTCGCCGCGAAGGCGGACCTGCGGATCGCCGGCTTGCTGGCGACTGTCCTCCAACGTCCGCTTCCCGGACCATCGCCAACGGGGAGTTTCGACCCAACTGAGACATTGAACAAGTCCGCTATCGGGCACGCGGCGGACGCGCTGAGGCTAAGCGAGCCGACTTCTCAGGCCGCGCGCTACCGGCAGCCATTCAAGGAACGAAGGCCACCACTCGCGCCGGCGAGGCGCTGCACCGGGCGAGCGGCAGGGGGAAGAAGCCGACCTTGAATCCGTTTGCCGGCAGCGCTGAGAGATTGTGGATCTGCTGGACGATGAAAACCTCCTTCTCCCGCCCCGCGAAGTGGCCGTCCCAGATCGTCGAGCGGTCGCCCGTCTCGCGGAACGTGCGGCGGATCACATGGAACGGGCGGTCCCAGCCCAGCGCGTCGGTGCAGAGGATTTTCGCGCCTGTGCTGGCGAGCAAGAGCGTGCCTTCGCGCGTCATGCCCGGATACTGGAAGAATTGGGGATCGCCGAAGTCGAACGACTCCTGGCCGGTGCGCAGCATCAGGGCGCAGCCCGGGGTGATCGGCGCGCCGTTGTTGGCGATCGCAGTTTCCAGCGCCCGGGTCTCAATGCCTTCGCCAGGCCTCACCGAGCCGCGCAAATCCAGGACGAGCCCGTCGACATAGAGTTCATCGAGGGCGATGTCGGTGATCGTGCGTGCGGGCCTGCCCTCGCACGTCGAGCCATAGTGGAGCGGCGCGTCGACATGGGTGCCGAGGTGCGTGTTGATGTGCAGCCGCTCGGCGCCCCAGCCCTCGCCGTCCGGCAAGTCGTGCTTCTGACAGGCGAAGGCCGCGCAGACGGCCTCGGCGCCTTCGAACGCCGGCCGCTGGTACTCGATCTCAGGCACCATGGTGGCGACGCCCTGGCGCCGGTTCTCTGGGAACTTCTCAATGTCGCGCGGATCGAGCGGGCGGGTCAGATCGATGAGCTTCATCGCGAAGGGGCCCTCAGACCTTGAAGACGACCTTGCCGGTGGTGCGGCCCTGCTCGAAGTCGCGCTGCACGGCCCGCATGTCCTCCAGCGGATGAATGGCCGGCGTGATGAGCGGCTCGTTTCGAAGCCACTCTTCGATGAATCCCGTGCCCTCGGCCGCCTCCGGCGTCCCCTGCCAGGCAATCGACGAGAACGGCATGATGGTGATGCCATCGTAGCCGAACTGGCTGGTGTCGAGCCGCCCGCGCCCGGCGGAGTAGCCGTAGATCACCCAGCGACCGCGCTTGCGGATCACCTGCCAGTCGGTGTCGAGCGTGGGGCCGGAGACGCCATTGAAGGCCACGTCGACACCGCCGGTCCGCTGGCCGCCGGTGGCGAAGCCGGCGGCTTTGGGTCCCCAGATCTTCAAGGTCTCGGCGACGTAGTCCTGCCTAAGGCGGTTGACGACGTGGTCAGCTCCCTCGCGAAGCAGCAGCTCGAGCTTGGCCTCGGTGCTGGCGATAGCGACGACGCTGACGTCCTTGAACCGGCGCTTCAGGATCTGCAGCGCGAGCAACCCGACGCCGCCGGCCGCCGCGTGCAGCAGCACGCGCTCGCCCTCGCGGACCTTCGCCCAGACGTAGACCATGTAGTAGGCGGTGCGCAGGTTTACTGGATAAGCCAGCATCTGCTCGAGACTGACGTTTTCCGGCACCCGCTGCAGCCGCGCCGGGTGGACAGCGGCGAATTCCGCGAAGGCGCCGCCTGCTGGGGTGGCCATCACCCGTTCGCCGACCAACCAGCCGCGGACCTCCGGCCCCACCGCCTCAATCACGCCGGTGGCTTCCTGGCCGCCGACGAAGGGCGTCGCCCGCGCGCGGCTCGGCAGTCCATTGCGCGCCATCACATCGCCCCAGCGCAACCCTGCGAAGGCGACCTTCACCAGCACCTCGTGGGGCGCGAGCGCCGGCATAGGCGCCTCGCCGACCCTCAGGTTCTCGACCGCGCCGTAGTCGTCGATGAAAACCGCTTTCAAGCCCTGGCTCCCGTTCGTGGCGCCCAGATGCTAGTTGCTCAGCCATCGCAATCGTACTGAATACGGCTGATGCGCCATATCAGTCAGGCTGAGATCAGAAGGCTCGACTTCACCTTGCTGCTGGTGATGAACGGTCTGCTGCGCCACCGGCGCACAACCATCGTCGCGGGCGAACTTGGTCTGAGCCAATCGGCGATCAGCTACGCCTTGGCGCGGCTGCGCTCGATCTTTGCGGACGACCTGTTCGTGCGGCGTCCACATGGACTGGCGCCGACCCGGCGCGCCATGGAGCTGGGGCCGCGGATCGAAGCGCTGCTTCTCCAGGCGCAAGAGGCCCTCGGCCTCAACGACAGTTTCGAGGCGGCGACGACCACCCGTGCGTTTCGCATCGCCGCTCTCGACTATGTCGCGGCGTTGCTGGGGCCGCCCCTACTGCGGCTGTTCGAACGCGATGCGCCAAACGGCAGGTTCGCCCTGCGCGTCCTGCGCGGACCGGAGGCGCTGGAGGGCCTGCGGCGGGAGGAAGTCGATCTGGCGATCGGCCAGTTCCTGCGTCCGCTCGACGGGTACCAGGCGACGCCGCTCTTCGTGGACCGGTACTGCGTCGTCGCCAGCGCGGGAAACGCGCGTTTCAGGGACGGGGTCACTGAAGCGCTGTTCGAGGCGTCGGGGCACGTGTTGATCTCTGTCGAAGGCGATTTTCGCAGCCCGACCGACCAGGCCGTCCAGGATCTCGGCCTCACGCGCCATTTCACCGCGACAGCCCCCACCTTCCTGATTGCCTTCGCCATCGTCGCCGGATCGGACGCCGTCTGCGTCGCCCCGCGACGCCTGGCGGATGCATATGCAGCCCCTCTAGGTCTGGCGGCCTTCGATCTCCCCAGGGAGCTGCCGCCGATTAGGGTGCTCGCTGTTCGGCGAGACGGCCGTGACGAAGCCGCCGACTGGCTGACTCGGGCCGCGGCCGAGTGTGCTCACGATGAGGCTAGCGGACCACCCGAAGGTCAGCTTCAAGCGTGATGTCCGCTTCCCGCCCAGAGCCAATGACCGGTTCGAGCGGACCCGGCGGGGCTCGTTCATGAGCCCTGTTACAAGTACGTTCGGGAAACAGCGCCTAACCATGTGCTACGCGCGACCTCTACACTGAGGCCCCTCGGCCGAACCGCTTGCACGGAGACCCCATGTCCCACCGTCCTTCACCCGTATCGGGCGGAGCAGCGGGCAAGGGAAATGTCGCGAATGTCTGAAAACCGGAAGGGGCCTTCCGGCAGCTTTCCACCGAGGCTGTGTGAAAACGCCGACGCAGCTTAGGCTTGTTCATCGACATAGCCGTGAGGTGGTCGATGAAGCGCTTCGTCGAGGGTGAGGATCGCCGGCAGGGCGTGCTGCTTCCGGAGTTTCTGGACGACTATGTGAGCGAGGAGAACCCGGTTCGGGCGATCGACGTGTTTGTCGATGAGCTGGACCTTGCAGCGCTTGGCTTCGAGGGCGTTGTGCCGGAGGCGACGGGTCGGCCTGGCTACCATCCCAGCCTGCTGCTGAAGCTCTACGTCTACGGGTACATCAACCAGGTGGCCTCGAGCCGGAAGCTGGAGCGTGAGGCGCAGCGCAACGTCGAGCTGATGTGGCTGACGGGACGCCTGGCCCCTGACTTCAAGACCATCGCCGACTTCAGGAAGGACAATGGGGCGGCGATCCGGGCGGCCTGCCGCCAGTTCGTGGAGCTGTGCCGGCGGCTGGAGCTGTTCACCCACGCCGTGGCCGCCATCGACGGCAGCAAGTTCAAGGCTGTGAACACGCGGGACAAGAACTTCACCCGGGCCTCAATCAAGCGGCGGATGGAACAGGTCGACGCCAGCATCGAGCGCTACCTGGCGGCGCTGGCGACGGCTGATCGACAGGACGGTGAGCTGGCCGAGGCCAAGTCGGTTCGACTGAAGGAGAAGATCGCGTCGCTTCGCGAGCAGATGCGCGCCTTCCAGGCCCTTGAGGTCGAGGTGCACGCCGCGCCCGACCAGCAAATCTCTCTCACCGATCCGGACGCGCGAGCCATGGCCACCAACGGCAAGGGAACGGGACTGGTCGGCTACAACGTGCAGGTCGCGGTGGACGCCGAGCATCACCTGATCGTGGCCCACGAGGTGACCAACGTCGGCCACGATCGCGGCCAGCTGGCGAACATGGCGGGTCAGGCGAGGGTGGCGATGGGCTCAGGCCAGATCGAGGTGCTGGCCGATCGCGGCTACTTCGACAGCGAGGAGATCCTGGCCTGCGAGACCCTGGGCGTCACGCCCTACCTGCCCAGGCCCCTGACATCAGGGTCGAAGGCCGACGGCCGCTTCGGCAAGCAGGACTTCGTCTACCTGCCCGACAAGAACGCCTACCGCTGCCCGGCCGGCCAACTCCTTGTGCATCATATGAGCACGGTCGAGCGGGGTATGACGCTGCACCGCTACTGGGATCGCGCCAGCTGCGCCGCCTGCGCCCTGAAGCCCCGGTGCACGACGAGCGTGGAGCGGCGGATCACCCGCTGGGAGCACGAAGCGGTCATCGACGCCATGCAGGAACGGCTGGACCGCAAACCCAAGGCCATGCGCATCCGCAGAGCTACCGTCGAACATGCCTTCGGCACGCTGAAAGCCTGGATGGGCGCCACCCACTTCAAGACCCGGACCCTCGACAAGGTCCGAACCGAGATGAGCCTCCACGTCCTGGCCTACAATCTGAAGCGGATGATCGCCCTCCTCGGAGTCGGGCCGCTGATCAAGGCGATGCAGGCCTGATCAGCCGCCGCTGCACGCCAACCCAGACCTCGCACAGCCAGCGAGTTCTCACACAGCCTCCACCCTTCTCGGACCTTCGGAAGGTCTGCTCTCCGGCGGCATGCCTTCGCATCAGGACATTCGCGCCCTCTTGCGCCTTGACGAGGAATCACCGGCGTGACGTGCTGGCCATGGCTGCGCTCGCGCGGCCAGGTCTTTGAAATCGTGAGGTTGCTAGAAAATCTGGGCCAGCGCGCCGGCCCGAACAGGCGCGCGGCCGGGGTGGGGACCGTTATTATCGGGAAATAGCGGTTTCACGTGAAACATTGAGTTGTGAGCAAAACTCACAGCGAGACCGGCCAAATCGCGCTGCGGCGTCGGAGGGTCGCGATACCTGACGCTCAGGGCCCTGCCTGCGCCGCCAGCGCCCGCCGCATGCCCGCGGCGTAGGCCGTGCGGTCGGCGGGCGGCAGGGCGGCGACCTGGTCGACCACGTGCTCCTCGACCTTGGTGCGGGTGGCCAGGTCGAGCTGGCGGCTCTGCGCCAGCGCCTGCTTGATCGCCGCCGTGTCCGGCTTGGCGGCGGCCAGGCCGTTCCAACCCTGGACGCGCAGCGTGCGGCTGCGCTCCACGTCGGCGCGGACCTGGTCGCGCAGGCCAGCCAGCCCCCGCCGCACCTCGCCCCGCGCCGGCTGGGACATCGCCTGGGTCGCCCAGAAGTACGCGCCGGGCCTGGCCCCGCTCTCACTGGCGATGCGCAGGCCGAGCGCGACAATCCCCGCTCCGGCGCCGACCAGAAACAGGTTCAGCGCCACCGAGACCACCAGGCCGACGATCAGCCAGCGCGGGCGCATCAGCTGGCCGCCGCGTCCCCGGCCGGATCGGCGACGGCGCTGAGCTGGCCGGAGTCGAGCAACGCCGGCCCCATCAGCCGGGCCACCGCCGGATGGCCAAGGGTGTAGCCCGCCGCGACGCCCGCGGCGCAGGATGCGGCCAGGCCAAGGCCCAGGCCTGCGCCGGTCAGCCAACGCCACATGGCGCCGGCGGCCCGTTCGCGCGGCGCGGCGGCGATGATCCTGGCTCGCAGCGGCGCGGCGGCGTCGCGCTCGCGGTAGCGCTCCAGCGCCGCGTCCAGCAGCCGCTCGGCGGCGAGGCAGGCCTCGACGATCTTTGGATTTGCCGCAACGAACGCCTCGGCGGCGGCGCGATCGCCGGACGGCCAGCGGGCCATGTCGGCGCCGTAAGCGGCCGCAAGGGTGAGGAAGCGCTCTTCGGACATGTCTTCCCAGGTCATCTTCAACTTCCGCTTAATCCGGCCCAGCAAGATCGGCCAGGGCCGACTTCAGGGCGCGGCGTCCGCGCGACAGCAGGCTCTCCAGCGCCTCGATGCTCACGCCCATCAGCCCGGCCGCCTCGATGTTGCCGAGCTCCTGGTAATGACAGAGCACGATCGCCTCGCGCTGGCGCGGCGGCAGCCCCTGCAACGCCGCGCGCACCCGCACGCCAATGTCGGCCGCCAGCAGACCCCGATCGGGCGCCGGCCCGGGATCCGGCGCATCCGGCGGTTCGGCCACCGGACGCTCGCGGCGACGCCGCAGGCGGTCGTAGCAGAGGTTCAGCGTCACCCGGTGCAGCCAGGTGTCGAAGCGCGCGACGCCCGGACGCCAGCGCGCGGCGTTGCGCCAGACCCGGAAGAAGGTCTCCTGGGCGACATCCTCGGCCTCGGCCGGATCGCCCAGCATGCGCTCGGCCAGCGCCAGCACGCGGCGCAGCTTGCGCGCCACCAGCGCCTGCACCGCGGCCGCGTCGCCCTGGCCGGCGCGGCGCACCAGCTCGTCGTCGGGATCGGCCGGCCCAGATGTCAAGGCGCGCCTCGCTCAAGCAAAGCTCCATATCCCATGCCCCGCCCCACCGCGCCCGCCTGCGGGCCCTTCGGCGGGGATTCAACGTTAAGGACTGGCGGTTCCGTCGCGACTTATGCACAGCGCGCCGCAGGCAAGAAGGTTTAACGCGGAGGACGCGGAGGAGACGCGGAGATCGCAGAGAAGCCGACTCCGCGTCCTCTGCGCTTCTCTGCGACCTCTGCGTTCAAACTTCAGGGCGCCTGCGGCGCCCGCTGTTGTCGGGGATTTGCGCGCGGGCAAGCAGGTCGTACAGCGCCCGGTGGGCGGCATGCCGGCGGCGGGTGAGTTGGGCGCGCAGCGCGCGGTGATCGCGGACGCCGGCGACCTTGGCCATCAGCGAGCGCAGGGCGCTCGGTTCCAGGTCGGGATCGGCGTCGCGGGCGATGGCGACGCGCAGCAATTGCGAGAGGTCCTGCTGCAATCGCCAGGCGCCGGCCAGGTCCGCCAGGATCGCCGGCGGCGCCAGCCACGCCTGCGCTAACGCCTCCAGCGCCTCCGCGGTATTCTGCCGCAGCGGGCCGCCGGCCGGCGCGTGGATCAGCTGCAGGAACTGGGCGGCGAACTCGATGTCGACCAGGCCGCCGTCGATCAGCTTGAAATCCCAGAAGCCAGACGGCGGCCGCTCGCGCCCCATCAGCTCGCGCATCGCCTTGACGTCGACGGCGGTGCGCGCCGCATCCCGCGGCGTGCGCAGCTTGGCCTCGATCGCCGCGGCGGCGCGCTTGGCGAACGCCGGTGACGAGGCCCAGGCGATGCGGGCGCGGGTCAGGGCCAGATACTCCCAGGTCTCGGCCTCGCCGGCGTAGTATTGGTCGAACGCCGCGAAGCTGACCGCGACCGGCCCCTGGGTGCCGGACGGGCGCAACTGCATGTCGACGTCATAGAGCTCGCCCTCGGCGGTCGGCGCCGAGAGCGCCGTGATCAGGCGCTGGGTGAAGCGGCCGTAGAAGGTGGCCGCCGCCCATCCCTTCTGCGCCGACGCCGCATCCGGCGACGCGGCTTCGTAGAAGGTCATCAGGTCGAGGTCGGAGCCGCCGTTCATCTCGCGCGAGCCGCACTTGCCCAGCGCCACCACCGCCACCTCGCCGGGGAACGCGCCGCCCTGCCGCTCAACCTCATCCAGCGCCGCGGCGGAGAGCGCGCCGATGCAGACGTCGGCTAGGTCGGCGAAGGCTTCGCCCGCCTGCGCCGCGCTCGCCGTCCCCGCCATGACTTGCAGCCCGATCTGGAACGCCCGCTCGCGGCGGAAGCGCCGCGCGACGTCCATCGCGGTCTCGAACCCGGCCGCGCCAGCCAGGTCGGCCGGGACCGCCTCGATCGGCGCCAAGGGTGTGAAGAACATTGGGTCGAGCAGCGCGTCCAACGTGGCCGGCCGCCTTGCGAGGCGACGCGCCAGCGCCGGGGCGAGCGCCATCACCCGCACGATCAGCTCCAACAGCTGCGGCTGGGCCAGGAACAGCGACTGCGCCTGCACGCCGACCTGGAGCCCGGAGAAGAAGTCGCCGAAGCGCTCGAACGTCACATCCGGCGCGCCGGTGGCGGCGACGGCGTCGAGCACGCGCGGCGCCAGGCGGGTGAAGAGCTCGCGGCCCCGCTCGGTGCGGGTGGCCGGGATATGGCCGTGGTGCCAGGCCCGGATGGTCGCGGCGACCGCCTGCGGATCACTGAACTTCATCCGTCGCAGCGTGGCGATGGTCTGCGGGTCGTCCTCGACGCCGGTGAACACCAGACTGCCGAAGCGCGACGACAGCGGCTCCTCGCCGGCGAACAGCTCGCCGTAGCGCTTCCCCACGCTCTTGAGCGTGCGCACGACCATGGCGTCGAAGCGGCGCAGGTCGGGTTCGCCGAACAGGACGGCGATGCGCCGCCGCTCCTGGTCGCCGGCGGGCAGCCGGTGGGTCTGCTCGTCGGCGATCATCTGCGCGCGGTGCTCCAGCGCGCGCAGCGTCTGGTAGGCGGCGGCGAGGTCGGCGGCGGCGCCCTCGCTGACATAGCCCGCCGCGGCCAGCGCGCGCAGGGCGTCCAACGTGCGAGGGGACCTGAGCCCCGGATGGCGGCCGCCGAGGATCAACTGCTGGGTCTGGACGAAGAACTCGACCTCGCGGATGCCGCCGGGACCCAGCTTCAGGTCGGCGCCGGGCGCGGCCAGCCGTGCGTCGGGCCGCAGCTCCTGGATCTGGCGCTTGATCGAGTGGATGTCGGCGATGGCGGCGAAGTCGAGGTTACGCCGCCAGATGAACGGCTGCAGCTCGGCCAGGAACCGCTGCCCGTGCGCGGCGTCGCCGGCGGCGATGCGCGCCTTGATCATCGCCGCGCGCTCCCAATTCTGGCCGACGCTCTCGTAGTATTCCATCGCCTGGTCGACCGGGACCGCCGGTGGGGTCGAGAGCGGATCTGGCCGCAGCCGCAGGTCGACGCGGAAGACGTAACCCTCGCCGGTGCGGTCCTGCAGGATGCCGGCGATCGCCTGCGTGAGCCGCGTGGCGCACGCCTGCGGCTCGACGCCCGCGCTCAGCGGCAGGGCGTCGGGCTCGAAGAAGACCGAGATGTCGATGTCGCTGGAATAGTTGAGCTCGTAGCCACCCATTTTGCCGAGCGCGACGACGAAGTAGCCCGGCAGCGGGTTGTCGGGGGGCCCGATCGCTGCGACCCGGTCGGCCATCGACCTGACCGCCAGCGACAGCGCCGCGCGCAGCGCGGCGTCGGCGAAGCGGGTCAGGGCGCCCGTCGCCTGGTCCAGGTCCCAGACGCCGCCGAGATCGCACAGCGCAGTCAGCAGATGCAGCCGCGCCTTCAGCCGCCGCAGCCCGATCGCCCCAACGTCCGGCGTCAACTCGCCGGCGACCGCGGCCTCGGCCAGCAGAGCGTCCAGCGTCGACGCCGGTTCGGCGCCCAGGATCGCCTCCAGGTCGGTGGGGTGGCGCGTCGCCAGCCGCGCCAGGTAGGGCGAGGCGGCGAAGACGCGCTCGAGATCAGGCCAGGCGCCGCCCCCCGCAGCTACAGGCCCGGCCCCGTCGGAGCTCATACGCCCTGGAGCACGAGCGCGGCCCGCAGCCCGGGACCCTTGCCGTCGAAGCAGCCGGGCCCTTCGTCGAGCTCGAGCCGGCCGCCGTGGGCGCGGGCGACGGCGGCGACCAGCGACAGGCCAAGGCCCGCCCCTGGCGCGTTGCGGCTGTTCTCCAGGCGCACGAAGCGATCCACCACCCGCTCGCGATCTTCCTCCGGCACGCCCGGACCGGTGTCAGTGACGGAGAACTCGATCTCGCCGGCGGCGCGGCGGCGCACCCGCAGCATCACCGCGCCCCCGGCCGGCGTGTATTTCACGGCGTTGTCCAGCAGGTTGGCCAGCGCCTGGGCGATGAAGCCGTGGTTGCCGCGCAAGGTCAGACCGTCGGCCAGCTCGGCGGCGAAATCTAGGCCCTTCTCCTCGCTGACCGGCTCGTAGAGTTCGGCGACCCCGGCGGCCAGCTGGCCCGGGTCGAACTCGGTCTGGTCGGGCGCCGCGGCGGCGGCCTCAAGGCGGGCGATGGCAAGGACGGCGCCGAAGGTCTTCAGCACCCCGTCGGCGTCGTCGAGCGCCTGGTGCAGGGCGGCGACCGGATCGCCGCGGCCGGCCTCGGCCTCGATCAGCGCCGCTTCCATCCGGGCCCGCAGCCGGGTCAGCGGCGAGCGCAGATCGTGGGCGATGGCGTCTCCGGCGTGGCGCAGGCCGGCGATCGAGCGCTCGAGCCGCTCCAGCATGTCGTTGAGGCCCGCGGCCAGCTCGTCGAGCTCGTCGCCGGCGCCGCGCACCCTGGCCCGGGCGCCGAGGTCGCCGAGCCGCGCGGCGTTGATGACGTCGGTGAGCGCGTTCATGTTGCGCGAGACATCACGGGCGACGAAGACCCCGCCCGCCAGTCCCAGCACGATCACCAGCGCCGCGGCGCCGGCGAGCGCGTCGCGGATCTTGACCACGTAGGACTGCGCCTCGCCGACGTCGGCGCCGACGAACAGCAGCTCGCCGCCCGGCAGGCGCTCCTCCATGCCCCGGGCGGGGTGGCGCGCCTTCGAGCCATCGGCTTCGGTCTCGGTCAGGCCGAAGCTGGCCCAGGTCTGGGTGTCGGGCAGGCGCGAGATCGGCGGCGTGCCGATATTGCCCGAGATCGGACGGCCACCCTCGTCCATCACCAGGTAGAGGAAGCCGCGCGTGCTGGAAGACCGCTCGATCACCGCCTCGTTCAGGCCGTTGAAGCCGCCTTGGCGATAGACCGCCTCCAGCGAGGTCGCCTCGCGGGTGATCGAGGCGTCGGCGGCGCGCGCCGCTTCGCCGGCGGTGGCGATGTAGATGTAGCCGAGGAAGGCGCTGGCGGCGGCGGCGAACAGCGCCAGGAACAGCAGCGTCAGCCGAAACGGCGTCGTGCGGACGAGGCGCGGCAGGCGCATGGCCGCCTCGTCAGGCTTCCAGTCGGTAACCGGCCCCGCGCACGGTCTGCAGCATGGGCCGGTCGAAGCCCTTGTCGATCTTGGACCTCAGCCGCGAGATATGGACGTCGATAACGTTGGTCTGGGGATCGAAATGGTACTCCCAGACCCGTTCCAGCAGCATGGTGCGCGTCACCGACTGGCCAGCGTGGCGCATCAGGAACTCGAGCAGCTGGAACTCGCGCGGCTGTAGGTCGATCTCCTGGCCGCCGCGGCGCACCTCGCGGCCGATCAGGTCCATCTCCAGGTCGCCGACGCGCAGCAGCGTCTGCACTGAACCGGTCTCGCGCCGGCGCGCCAGCGCCTCGACCCGCGCGATCAGCTCGGCGAAGGCGTAGGGCTTGACCAGATAGTCGTCGCCCCCGGCGTTCAGCCCCTCGACGCGGTGACTGATCTCGCCTAGGGCGGAGAGGAACAACACCGGCGTCTGATCGCCATCCTTGCGCAGCAGCTCGACCATGGCGACGCCGTCGAGCCTGGGCATCATCCGGTCGACCACCATCACGTCGAAGCGGCCATTGCGCGCCGCCAGCAGGCCCTTTTCGCCGTCAGGCTGAACCACGCACTCGTGCCCGGCTTCGACCAGGCCGCGCGCCATGGCTTCCGACGCCTCGGCGTCGTCCTCGACGATCAGCAGTCGCATGCGCGCCCCTTTCGCAAGCGAGCCAGCTTCGTCACCCGTCGATCTTGATCGGCACGAAGCCCAGCATCAGGCCGTTGCGGCGTACGGAGAGCGGGATGGCGCTGCGGCCGGCCTTCTTCCACTCGGCCACGGCGGCGGCGAGGTCGCTGACGCTGGCCAGCTCGTGATTGCCGGCCGAGACGATCACGTCGCCGCGCTGCAGCCCCTTGTCGCCGGCGTCGGACGTGCCCTTGACGCTCGCCACCACAACGCCGCCCTTGACTGTGTCGGGGATGTTGTACTGGCCGCGGGTGTTGGCGTTCAGCGGCGCGATCTGCATGCCGAGCACCGGAGCGCCCATCGACGCCGGGTGGTCGGGACCAGCGCCGCCCTGGTCGTCGGGCGCCGCGCCGCCGTTCTGCGCCAGCTCCTGTTCGGTCGGACGGGTGCCGGACTGCACGTCGACAGTGCGCTCCTTGCCGTCTCGGAACACGTCGAGATGAATCACGTCGCCGGCCTGGGACTTGGCGACCTCGCGCGTCATCTCGGTGTTGGACTTCACCGGCACGCCGTTGACGGCCACGACCACGTCGCCTGACTGCAGCCCCGCTTTCTGCGCCGGACCGCCGGGGATCACGTCGGTCACCTGGGCGCCCTTGCGGCCGCCAAGGCCCCACGAGTTGGCCAGGTCGTCCGACAGCGACTCGATGGTCGCGCCGATGTAGCCGCGGGTGATCTTGCCGTGCGCGATCAGCTGCTGGGTCACGCTCTGGGCGATGTCGGCCGGAATGGCGAAGCCGATGCCGACCGAGCCGCCGGTGGGCGAGTAGATCGCGGCGTTCACGCCGATCACGCGGCCGTAGATGTCGAAGGTCGGGCCGCCGGAGTTGCCCTTGTTGATCGGCGCGTCGATCTGGATGAAGTCGACGAAGTTCTCGCCGATGTTGCGGTTGTAGGCCGAGATGATGCCGGCGGTGGCGGTGCCGTTGAGGTCGAACGGATTGCCGACTGCGACCACCCAGTCGCCGACCCGCGGCTTCACCGAGGTCTCGAAGTTCACGAACGGGAAGTCGGACCCCTGCACTTTCAGCACAGCCAGATCGGTGCCCTCGTCGCGGCCGACCACGGTGGCCTTCAGCTCCGTGCCGTCCTTGGTCACCACCTTGATGTCGTCCGCGCCTTCGACGACGTGGTTGTTGGTGACGATGTAGCCGTCCTGCGAGATGAAGAAGCCCGAGCCGGAGCTCTCCTGCTTCGGCGGCGGGCGATCATCGTCGCCGCCGGCGCCGCCGCCCTTGGGCACGATCTCGAACGGGAAGTTCTCGAAGCCGGGGATCGAGCGCTTCAGCGCCTGGATGTCGACCTTTGAGGTCACGTGGATCGAGACCACCGCCGGCGAGACCCGTTCGAAAATATCGGCGAACGATTCGGGCGCGCCCGGCGGCGGCGCGAACACCGGGGCGGTCGACGCCTGGATCAGGTTGCCGCCGTGGGGCGCGGTCAGCAGCGGGATTTTGACCCCGGCCCCCGCCATGGCGGCGACGGCGACGCTGGCGCCGCCCAGGGCGCCCACAACGAATGCGGTCTTATTGACGGCCATATGCAGTTTTCCTCGTCCCGGAAATAGCGGAAAGGCTCCGGGATGCCCAACATTTAAGGCCGGATGCCAAAGAGCGCCACGGTCCTCAAGTTACCTTTCCGTCATCGCCCCTTCATTCATGGGCAATCGCGCGATTGTAGGGCGCATTGGTGTCAAATGGTTTCTTCGCGCGACAGCTTCTCCAGCGCTGCTTCTTCTTGCGGGTCAAGCGCCGCCGGGTCGGCTGCTGTGCGTCGCCGCGTGATCAGCGCCGCGACGCCGACAGCGACCACCAGCAACGGCCCGAGCCACAGGATCGCGTTGCCGAGCGAGGCCTTCGGCGTCAGCAGCACGAACTGGCCGTAGCGGCTGACCAGGAAGGCGCGGATCTGATCGTCGGAGCGCCCCTGCGCCACCTGGGCCCGCACCAGTTGGCGCAGGTCGCGGGCCAATGGCGCGTCCGACTCGTCGATCGACTCGCTCTGGCAGACCAGGCAGCGCACATCGCGGAACAGCGTCCGGGCGTGGGCTTCCTGCGTCGGATCGGCCAGCCGGTCGGCCGGATCGGCGGCCGCCGCGCCGAGCAGGATCACCGCGGCGAAGACAAGGCCGGTGCGTTGCAGGGCGCCCACCAGCGTCACTCCGCCGCAGCCGGCGCCAGGGCCGCACGCACCCTGGCGGTGACGGCGAAGCGCAGGCGCCGGTCGGTGAGCGAGACCAGGCCCCCCAGCGCCATGATCAACGGCCCGGCGAACACGAAGTGCACCCAAGGGTTCCAGTAGGCGCGCACCAGATAGGTGGCATTCTCCTCACCCGTAGGGGGAGGGGGACCGC
Organism: Caulobacteraceae bacterium; assembly: GCA_035604515.1. Classification (GTDB taxonomy): domain Bacteria; phylum Pseudomonadota; class Alphaproteobacteria; order Caulobacterales; family Caulobacteraceae; genus Acaudatibacter. Next base: position 45,623 of record DATNIH010000168.1, read on the forward strand.
GAAGCGGTGGAGGGGGTGCGATGACGCGCGCCCCGCCGCTGGCTGCGCTCAGAGCCTGGTTAGCGGCGGCAGAGCTCGGCAACGAACCCCCTCCACCCCTTTGGGGTCCCCCTCCCCCTGCGGGGGAGGATCCGAGCCGCTTTTCGCCCGAGACCACATACACATCGTCCAGCAGCCGCGGGCAGATGGCGACGCCGGAGACGGTCTGGCCGCCGGCGGCGTAGAGCCGCCGATCCGGCTCGGCTTCGCAGAGCAGCGCGCCCGAGGCGTCGGTGACGCGGATGTAAGCGCGCTCGGCCTCGAAGTTGGGGCCGAACTCCTGCGCCACGCGCTCGAGGCGCAGCGTGTAACCGCCCAGATGCATGGTCTGGCCGAGGCCGAGCGCCTCGGTCGCCTCGGCGCGCCAGGCGGTCTCGAACGACGCGCCGAGCGCGAAGACGCCGATGCCGATGTGCGCCAGCGTCATGCCCCAGGCGCCGCGGGGCAGACCGAGCGTCCGCCGCCCGACTTCCTGCAGGGGCGCCCGGAACAGCCGCACCCGCTCGGCCGCCTCGGCGAGCGCCCCGAAGATCACCCAGACGCCAAGGCCGATGCCGCAGGCGGCCAGCAGGCTGCGCGGCGTGACCAGGCTGAACGTCGCCAGGATCGCCACCGCCGCGGCCAGGCCGGCGATCCACAGTCGGCGCAGCGCCGCCGGGAGGTCGCCGCGCTTCCAGGCCAGCAGCGCGCCGGCCGGCAGGGCGATCAGCGCCGGCGAGACCAGCGCGCCGAAGGTGGTGTTGAAGTACGGCGCGCCGACCGAGATCGGCGTCCCATCGATGGCCGAGCGGATCAGCGGCAGCAGGGTGCCGATCAGCACCACCGCGGTCGCGGCGGCCAGCAGGATGTTGTTGAGGAACAGCGCGCCCTCGCGGCTGACCGGCGCGAACACCGCCTCGTCCTTCAGTGTCGGCGCGCGCCAGGCGTAGAGCGCCAGCCCGCCGCCGGCGGCGACTCCCAGGATGCCCAGCAGCAGCACCCCGCGCTTGGGATCGATGGCGAAGGAATGCACCGAGGTCAGCACGCCCGAGCGGACCAGGAACGCGCCCATCATCGAGAGGGTGAAGGCGCCGATGCCAAGCAGCACGGTCCAGCTGGCCAGGGCGCCGCGCTTCTCGGTCACCGCCGCCGAGTGCAGCAGCGCCGTGCCCATCAGCCAGGGCATGAAGCTGGCGTTCTCCACCGGGTCCCACGCCCACCAGCCGCCCCAGCCGAGCTCGTAGTAGGCCCAGTACGAGCCCATGGTGATGCCGATGGTGAGAAAGCTCCAGGCGGCCAGGGTCCAGGGACGGATCCAGCGCGCCCAGGCCGGATCGACCCGGCCCTCGACCAGCGCCGCGGCCGAGAGCGAGAACACCACCGAGAACCCGACATAGCCGGCGTAGAGGAACGGCGGATGGCCGGCCAGCGCCGGGTCCTGCAGCAGCGGATTGAGGCTGTCGCCCTGGAACGGCGGACTGGCCAGCCGGTTCAGCGGGTTCGAGGCGAACACCATGTAGCCGATGAACAGTGCGCCCAGCAGCCCCTGGGTCGCCACCGCCGAGGCCTTGAGCCCGAACGGCAGCCGCCGGGCCGCCGCCATCACCGCGCCGTAGCCGGTGAGCATCAGGCACCAGAGCAGCATCGAGCCCTCGTGGCTGCCCCAGGCGCCGGCGATCTTGTAGATCAGCGGCTTGGCCGTGTGCGAGTTGGCCGCCACGTTCATCACCGAGAAGTCGGAGGTGACGAAGGCGTGGATCAGGGCGGCGAAGCCGAGCGCGATGGCGACGAACGCGCCCATCGCCGCACCCTCGCCGGCCCCGGTCAGCGCCGCGTCCCGCCGCGCCCGCCCGGCGATCGAGAACCCGGCCTGCGCCAGGCTCAGCATCAGCGCCAGGATCAGCGCGAACTGGCCCAGCTCGTCGATCACGGCGCCGCTCCGTAGGTCGGCTGGGCGCCGTCGCCGCGCCACTCGCCCTGCTTCTTCAGCGCGGCGGCCAGCTCGGGCGGCATGTACTTCTCGTCGTGCTTGGCGAGGATCTGCTTGGCGACGAAGACCCCGTCCGGGTCGTAGGCGCCGATGGCCACCACGCCCTGGCCTTCGCGGAACAGGTCGGGCAGCTCACCCTTGAACGTGACCGGGCTCGTCGCGCGCTTGTCGGCAACCACGAAGTCGATCTCGCCGTCGGGCTTCTTCACCACGCTGCCCATGCGCACCATGCCGCCGAGCTGGATCGCCTGGCCGGTCGGCACGTGCGCGGCGGCGGCCTGCGACGGCGTGTAGAAGAATGAGATCGAACCGCGCATGGCGTAGAGCGCCACGGCGACGGCGAGCACCAGCACCGGCGCGGCGACGCTCAGCGTCATCAACCGGCGGCGGGCGGTGCGCGATTTGGGCAGCAGCGACATCAGCGGCGCATCCTAGGGCGTTCCGGGCGGCGGCGACATCGCCGCGTTCGCGGGCGGCGGCGCCGGTTGTGGAGGGCTCGCGAGGGCCGCATTGAGCTGCGCGAGGACGTCGGGCCGGCTGGCATAGCGATGACGGGCGCTGGCCAGCGCGGCGTCGCGCCGGTCGATCTCGCCCAGCACCCCATAGGCGCGCACCAGCCGCACCCAGCCGGCTGGATTGTCGGGATTGGCCTGCAGCCGCGCGGCCAGGCCGTCGACCATGGCCTGGATCTGCGGCGCGCCGACCGAGGCGTCTTGTGGTGACGTCTCCGCGGGCAGCCGGCCGGTGCTCGAGACCGCCGCGATGTCCCGCGCCAGCGCCGCGCTGCGCGGATCGCTGGGCGTCAAGGCCGTCTGCAGCGCATGCCAGTCGGCCAACCCTCCCGCGACATCGCCGCCGGCGATCCTGGCGCGGGCCAGGTAGTAGCGCGCGTTGGCGTTGCCGGGATCGAGGGCCAGCAGGCGGCGGAACGCGTCCTGCGCTTCGGCGTCGGCTTCGCCGTCGCCCCCAGCCACCAGCGCCTGGCCCAGCAGCTCCCACAGGTCGGGCCGGCGAGGCGCGATCGCGATCGCCTTGTGCAACGCCTGGATCGCCTCGGTCGGCTCGCGCGAGGCGAACTCGGCGATGGCGAGCTGGCGCAGCGGCTCCGGATCGTTCGGCCGTTCAGCCGCGATAACCCGCAGGATTGCGGCCATCTGCGGCGCGGCCAGGGTTTGCGGGTCGGCGCTGCGCCAGTCGGCCAGCCGCGTCTTGAACGGTTGGTCGCTGTAGTTCGGCGCACCGAGCGCCAGATAGGCCGCGAAGGCGGCCAGCGGCGCGGCGGCGGCGGCGATCAGGATCACGGCCGGACCGGAGCGCTCGAGCGGCGCCTCGCCGCGGTCAGCAGCGGCCAACAGCCGCCGACCGGTCTCGGCGCGCACGCTGCGACGCTCGCCCTCGGCCAGCACGCCACGTTCGGCCAGCTCGTCGAGCTCGGCCATCTGACGGCGATAGACGGCCAGCGCCGGATTGACGCCGAGCGGCGCCTGTGCGGCGCTGACGGCCCGCTGCACAATCAGCGCCGACAAGGCGGCCGACACCAGCGCCGCAGCAATCCACAGCCAGATCATCGTCGGGCCTTATCCGAAAAGCCGAGTCCGGGCGAGCGACGTCCGGGCGAGCGACGGCGTCGTCGCGGCGCTCCAGCGCAACCGACACGGCCCGCCGCGCGTTCATCGACCGCAATGCGGCGTGGAATGCGACAGAGACCTGCCATGAGACTGAAGTTCACCCTCACCTTCGCGACAGCCTTCCTGCTGCTGGCGCGCGCCGCCATGGCCGCCGACCACGAGGCCGGCGTGCCCCTCTCGCCGGCCGAAGCCGCCGGCGCCTGGACCGTCGAGACCGGCGGTCACGCCATCTGCATGATCCACCTCACCGCCGACCACGGCGCCAAGGTGGGTGACCATTGCGGAGACTCGTTACCGGCTGGTGTCACCGGCTGGGCCGCCACCGCCGACGGCATGGCGCTGACGGGCGCTGGCGGCCAGACGCTCGCCCCGTTCAACCGCTGGAGCAACAGCCTGTTCGTCTCGCACCGCTCCAGCGGCGTCGACGTGCAGCTGATGCGCGGCCCGCCGCACGGCTGAGCCGCCGCCGCGTCAGCGATCGGCGTTTGCGCGGCGCATCGCCGTCGCTAAGCTCGTCCCCATTCAGTTCAAGAGATTTCATGGGGATGAGATGTTCAGGATCACCATCGCCGCCCTGAGCGGCGCGCTGCTGTTCGCCGGTGCGGCCCTCGCCCAGCCGATGGCGGCGCCCGGCGCGCCGCCGGTGGGCGCACAGCCAAGCATGAATGCCGCCGCGCCAGGTCCCAACTTCGGCCCCAACGACTACGGCGACAAGACGAACTGGCTCTGCTGGCCTGGCCGCAACGACGCCTGCGCGGCCGACCTGACCACCACCGTGGTCAAGGCCGACGGCTCGACCTCGACCGAGGCCTTCCACGCCGATCCCGACGCGCCGATCGACTGCTTCTACGTCTACCCCACCGTCTCCAACGACAACGCGGTGGTCAGCGACATGCAGGTCAAGCCGGAAGAGCGCAACGTGGTGGCCCAGCAGGCCGCGCGGCTGCGGGCCAAGTGCCGGCTTTACGCGCCGATGTATCGCCAGTTCACCGTGCCCGCGCTGCGCGCCTTCATTACCCACCAGGCCCTGCCCGGGCCGGCGCCGCCCAGCCAGGACATCGGCTACAACGACGTGCTGCGCGCCTGGAACTACTACCTGGCGCACGAGAACCACGGCCGCGGCGTCGTGCTGGTGGGCCACTCGCAAGGCTCGGGCGTGCTGACCCGGCTGGTCGCCAGCGAGATCGACGGCAAGCCGGCGCAGGCGCAGCTGATCTCGGCGATCCTGATGGGGATACCGCTGGTCGTACCGGCCGGCGCCGACGTCGGCGGCGACTTCAAGTCGGTGCCCTTGTGCCACTCGGCCAGCCAGCTCGGCTGCGCCATCGCCTACTCGTCGTTCCGCGAAACCAGCCCGCCGCCGGACAACGCGATCTTCGGCCGCCCGCGCCAGCCCGCCCCCGCCGGCATGGAGGCCGCCTGCATCAACCCGGCCAACCTCGGCGGCGGACCGGGGGAGGCGAAGGTCTATTTCGGCATGGGGATCGTCAACGCGGCGGCCCCGGCGTTCGAGTGGGTGAAGGGCAGGAAGATCACCACGCCTTACGTGTCGCTGCCGGGCTTGGTCACCGCCACCTGCGTCCACACCGGACCGTTCCACTATGTCTCGATCCACCTCAACGCCGACCCGGCCAGCCCGCGCACCGGCAACATTCCGGGCGACATCATCGTGGCCGGCGGCGCGATCCTGAAGGACTGGGGCCTGCACCTGATCGACGCCAACCTGTTCATGGGCAACCTGGTCGACATCGTCGGCGAGGAGTCCAAGGCCTGGCAGGCAAAGGGTCACTGAGAGGCTCAGCCTTCCTTAAGGCCGGCGCGCTAAAACGCCGCAGACCTTTGGCTGGACCTCGATGATCCAAGTTCAGATCGTTCAAGGCTATATCTGCTTCAACTGCGCCGACGTCGCCCTGGCGCAGAAGGGCGAGAATCCAGCCCACCCGCCTGGCAGCATCTCGAATCCGACCGGCAATACGCCAAACGGCCCCTATCCGCTGAACGGGGCCAAGGCGGTCGACTCGTCGAGTGCGGTCGTCTTCGGCGGCGCGCTGGCCGGGAAGACACCAACCGCGCCGAGCCAAAGCCCGCCGGCCTACCAGCCGGGCGCCGAGCTCAGCGTCACGGCCTGAGGCCGGCCGCTAGCCAATCAGCGCGATCAGGCCGCCCAGATCCGGCAGCGTCTCCAGCGTCCCGCACAGCCCGATCACCTCGTCGGCCTTCGCGCCGAGGGCGGCGGCTGTGAGATGGCGGAACTTGCGTTCGAGCTTGGCCTGCTGCAGCGCCAGATCGCGCAAGGGCTGGGAGACGTCGCCGGTGCGCTCGAGCGTGCGACCGTCCTTCAGCCGCACGGTGACGATACAGCCGCGGCCGACCTGGGTGGGATCGATGCTCACCCTGTCGCGCAGCGCCACCAGGTCCGGCCGGCCGGCGGTGGCATCGCTGAACAGGGCCTCCTGGAAGGTATCCTCGCCGGCCAGCGCCAGCGCCGTGGTCATGCGCAGCGAGAACTTGCACTCCAGCCCCGTCGCCGGCGCCAGGATGTTGCAGACGCCCAGGTGGCCGGGCGGAACTCTGACGCTCACCGCCTCGATCGCCTCGGGCGCGATGTGCTCCTCGGCACGAAGCTGGTTGGCCGCCTCGATCGAGTCATGGGTCAGGTAGCAGGCCGCGTGGTACTTGAAGAGCGCCTCGACCACCCACGGCTGGGTGCGGTCCGCCGCCGCGCCGGCCGGATCGACGGTGGTCGACTGAGTGGCGGCGAAGCCCTGCGGCGAGGCCAGGATGTCGACATCGCTGGTGAAGCCCCGCGCCGCCAGCCGCGCGGCGAGCAGCCCGTTCTGGGCCGCCTTTCCCGGATGCAGCGGCTTGGACATGGTGCCGAAGCAGCTCTTCAGCCCCGCCGCCTGGGTGCCGGCGAGGCCGAACGCATGCGTCAGCGCCTCGCCCTCGACGCCGAGCAGATGCGCGGCGGCGGCGGCGGCCCCGAACGTCCCGGTCGTGGCCGTGGTGTGCCAGCCTTTGGCGTAATGAGAGGGGCCCAGCAGGCGGGCGATCCGGCACTCGGTCTCGACGCCGGCGATGAACGCCTCCAGCGCCGCCGCACCCGACGCGCTGCGCTGCTGCGCCAGGGCGAACACCACCGGCGCGACCGGAACGGTCGGATGGCCCATCGGCATGATCACGTCGTCGAAGTCGAGCGCGTGGCCCATGGCGCCGTTGATCAGCACCGCATCGCTGGTCCGAGCCCGCCGGTCGTGGCCGAGGATCGCAACGCCGGAAGGATCGTCGGCGGGCGCCAGCTCGTCGATCAGGATCCGCACCAGCGGCTCGCCGCGCCCTGCCAGCGCCACGCCGATCCAGTCGAGCAGGCACTGCTTGGCGACCGTCAGCGCCTGCTGAGGCATGTCGACCAGGCGCATGGCCGAGACGCGACCCGCCAAGGCAGACGTCAGGGTCTGCGTGTCGGTCGCTGCGTGATCGAAGGTGAGGGTGTCTGCCATCGCGCGTCCTCCCGAAGGGATGGCCGGACGCTATGCCCGATCCACTCGCCCGTCACCCCGCGGCCGACAGCTCAGCGAGGGTCGTCGAACCGGTCGCCCAGGTAGACGCGGCGCACTTCCGGGTCGTTGAGGATCGCCTGCGGCGCGCCTTCGAACAGCACTTGGCCGGCGTGGATGATCGCGGCGGTGTCGATGATGTCGAGGGTTTCACGCACGTTGTGGTCGGTGATCAGGATGCCGATGCCGCGGCCCTTCAGGTAGGTGATCACGTCGCGGATGTCGGCGATCGCCAGCGGATCGATGCCGGCAAAGGGTTCGTCCAGCAGCATGAACGCCGGATCGCTGGCCAGCGCCCGGGCGATTTCCACGCGCCGCCGCTCGCCGCCCGACAGCGAGACCGCCGGCGCGCTGCGCAGGTGGGAGATGTGCAGCTCCTCCAGCAGGCCGTTGGCGATCTCGCGCGCCTGGCGGCGGCGGCGCTCGCGCAGCTCGACCACCGCCAGCACGTTCTGCTCCACGGTCATGCCGCGGAAGATCGAGGTTTCTTGCGGCAGATAGCCGAGCCCGGCGCGGGCGCGCTGGTACATCGGCAGGGCGGTGATATCCTCGCCGTCGAGGTAGATCGCGCCGTAGTCGGCGGCGATCAGGCCGGTGATCATGTAGAAGCAGGTGGTCTTGCCGGCGCCGTTGGGACCGAGCAGCCCGGCCACCTGGCCGCGGCGCAGGGTTAGGCTGACGTCCTTCACCACCTGGCGCCCGCCGAACGACTTGCCGATGCGGTCGACCACCAGGCCGGACAGATCGCCGGTCTCGGCGAACGCCGTCGCCGGGCGCGCGGCCGGGCGCCGCCGCGCCGGGGCGTCTCCAAGGAAGCTGCGGGTAGCGGGCGCGGAATCGGCCATCGGGCGCCCTAGCGGGCCGCCGGGGCTGAGCCGGGCGCGCCGGGCGTGTTGGGATAGAACACGCCGCGCACCCGTCCAGGCACGCCGCGGCCCTGCGCGATCGAATCGATCGTCACCTCGCGCGTCGCGACGTGGATGGTCATCTTGTCGCCGCGCACGACATTCTTGCCGCCCTGCACGACGATGACGTTACCGGTCATGACGATCTGATCGGCGTCGGCGCTGTAGACGGCGTGGTCGCCGTGGGCGACCTGGTCAGGGGTGACGTAGAACACGTTGCCGTCGGCCTCGATGCGCTCGGTGGCGCCGCAGTCGCTCGGATTGCCGGCTCCGGCCGCCCCGGACTGGCCGGCGCCAGCTGGCGGCTTCTTCTTGAGGAACGCCTTGATCACGTTGGCGCGCAGGCGCGAGTTGCCCTGCAGCGCCTCGGCCGCGCCGCTCCAGGTCGCCTCGCAGGTGGAATTGACCAGGGTGCCGTTGTCGGCGGTGATGTCGATCGGGCCGTTCGACGACGGCGCCAGCTGGGCATGGGCCGTCAGCCCGAAGCCCGCCGCCAGCATCAGTCCGGCCGCCGCCGCTCGCCATGTCGTCATGGTTCGATCACTTCGCGCCGCGCCCTCGTCCATCAACCTAGCGCCCTTTCAGCTGCGCGTGAACGCCGCCGCTCAAGATCAGCTTCTGACCCTTTTCGGTGGCCTGATAGCGGCCGGCGTGGATCTGCCCCATCGGGCCGTCGCCGTTCAGCGCCGCGCCGCCGACGACGGTGCCGGCCTTGGTGTCGATCAGCGCCTCCTCGGTGCCGACCGTCGAGGCCGCCGCGTCGTCGACGCGGACGTGACCGGTGAGATGCAGCAGGTGGGTGTCCTCGTTGTAGACGCCGTGGTCGGCGGTGAGGGTCTTGGGGTGCTCGCTGTCGACGTCCATCACGATCACCGGCGCACCCAGCAGCACCTGCTGCATGTCGGCGTCGTTGCGCACCGCAAGGCGGGCGGCGAGGTTGAAGGCGCGGCCCTGGTTGTCGCGACCGATGAAATGCGGGCCGATCATGCGGATCTGCGTCGGCATCTCCTTAGGGCGTGCGGCGGCGGCGCGGACCGCCTGGCCGATGACGAAGGCGCCCAGCAGGCAGAACAGCGCCAGGATCAGGGTGGGCAACAGCCAACGCATCGCCAGCACCAGGCGAGTGTGCGCCCGCGCCCGGCGCCTCACCAGAGCGCTGATCGAGGGGGCGCTGGTCGAGATGGACGGCGCGGCCGGGGGGAAACTCAAGGAGACGCCTCTAGCTATGGGCGAAGATGTCGACGTCCGGCCATCCGGCGACATCGAGCGCCGCCCGATGAGGTAGGAAGTCGAAACAGGCCTGCGCAAGGGCTGTACGACCTTCCCGCTCCAGCATTACGTCGAGTTTGTTGCGCAGGGCGTGCAGGGACGTAACGTCCGAGGCCGCGTAGGCCACCTGTTCCGGCGTCAGCTGCGGCGCGCCCCAGTCGGAACTTTGCTGGGTCTTGGAGATGTCGACGTTGAGCACTTCCTTGACCAGGTCCTTCAACCCGTGACGGTCGGTGTAGGTGCGCACCAGCTTCGAAGCGATCTTGGTGCAGTAGACCGGCGCGGTGACCACGCCCAGGTGCAGCAGGAACATGGCGATGTCGAAACGGCCGAAGTGGAAGATCTTCACCACCGCCGGGTCGGTCAGCAACCGCTTCAGGTTCGGCGCGTCGTAGGACGGGCGGCTCAGCCGCACCACGTGCGCATCGCCGTCGCCGGCGCTTAGTTGGACCACGCAGAGCGGATCGCGCCCCAGCACCAGCCCCATGGTCTCCGAATCGACCGCGACCGACGCCGCTCCGGCGAGAACCCCGTGCGGCAGGTCGCCTTCGTGCAGATGGTTGGTCAAGGCCGGCGAGAGCTCCTCATCACGCCCGAATCGGGCGGCGCGCCAAAGGTAGAGCCCGAAGGCTGGCATGCCGAGCCATAGCGCGAAGCGCGAAGGCTGGTGCCCAGGAGAGGACTCGAACCTCCACGGCTGTTACACCACTGGCACCTGAAGCCAGCGCGTCTACCAATTCCGCCACCTGGGCGCGCCGGACGGCGCAAGGCCGGGACGCATAGGGCTTCGCCCCCACGGCGTCAATCTGAACGGCTGCGACAGAACGGGCGGGACTGCGCAGACCAAGCAACAACGGGCGCGTCAAAGTCCGGTCACAGGGGACCCTGCGGGGACGCAGAGAAAGCGCTTGACCTGGCCCCTGGGACAAACTCGAAACACGGAAGGGTCGAAGACAGGTATTGCTTGTGAACCAACCGTCCCGTTTCTTCAGCCCTGCCGAAACTGCACGCCGGCTCAAGGTGAGCACCAAGGCTCTGCGCCTCTATGAGACGCTAGGACTGGTAAGACCCGTGCGCACCAGCATGGGATGGCGCACCTACGGACCAGAGCAGATGGTCCGTCTGCACCAGGTGCTCGCTCTGAAATACCTCGGACTGCCGCTGAAGCGGGTCGGGGAGCTTCTCGGCGACCAGCTTGCCGACCTCGATGCGGTCTTGCTGCTGCAGGAAACAGCCTTCCGCGCTCGCATCGCGGACGACACGCGCAGATTGGAGTTGCTGGTTGCGGTGCGGCAGCGGTTGGCCGGCGGCGAAACCCTGTCGGTCGACGACCTCATCCACCTCACGAGAGAGACTGTCATGACCGACCCTATCGAAGGGCGCCTTGCCGCTGTGCACCTGCGTGTCGGCGACGCGCGGCGGGCGGCAGCCTACTTCGGAGACCTGTTCGGATGGGCCTTTGCCGAACAGCCCCCTGACGGCTCGCTTTGGTCGCACACCGCGGCGGGTTTCGTCGACAGTGCATGGGCCCTCGCCATCACCGAGGAGCCTTCGGCGCCGAGCGTGCGGCTAGGCTTCGAAGTCGACGATCCCGAAGAGGCGTTGGCGCGCGCCAGATCGCTGGGCGGCGCCGGCAGGTCGCCCGACGCGGCGGTCGATGACCAAGGCCTGCCTCTGGCGTTCTTCGCCCGCTCGCCGCCGCCGCCAGCCAATCACCAGGCGACCGGAGAGCTGGGCGTCGCGGTTGCGCTGGTCGGCGACACCGCCAAGGCGAAGGCCTTTTACGAGGCCCTTTTCGGCGACGGTTTTCATCAGATCGGCCCGCAGGACCGCTGGTGGTCGAGCCGCGCGGCGTTCGGCATCTTCTCCGACGTCCTCGACCACGGCCACCCGGCGCGTCTGGAAGGGGGCGATGCGCCAGACGTCCATGTCTTCGTCTGCGTCGGCGACCTGGCTGAGCACAAGCGCCGTGTCCGCACGCTCGGCGGAAGCGTCCTCGCCGAGAGCGCGATGGGGCCGTACGAAGTTTGCGCCTGCCGCGATGACCAAGGCACCAGCTTTCATCTGTGGCGCGACCCGGCCCGCTGAACGCCGCTTTTTTCCGAACCGCCCTGCATCCGGATCCCTCCCCCGGCCCGTAGCGGGATGGCGGGGCGGGCATGTCCCCCCGCCAACGCCAACGGCGAACAAGGGGATCGGATGACTCGTTCTGGATTGGGCCTGGCCGGCGCCGCCATGGTCCTGGGGCTGGCCGGCGGCGTCGCTCACGCCGGCGATGACGGGAACCCGCTGGGCGGCGGATCGATGGCCAGCGGCGGACTGCTGGACAGCGGCAAGCTGCTGCTCACCGGCGGCGTCGCCAACGTCGAGGGCGCCGGCGGCGGCGGCATCGCCACCTGGGCCACCATCACCGGCTACGAGAGCGACAGCGGCGTCGGCGCCAATGTCCACGCGACCTACGTCGGGGTGCAGAACTATTCGCTGACCGACTACGGCGTTGCGGTCGGCTTCGCCAACCGGGTCGAGCTTTCCTACGCCCGCGAGCAGTTCGACACCGGCGCGACCGGCGCGCTGCTCGGCATCGGCAAGGGCTTCACCTTCGACCAGGACGTCTACGGCGCGAAGGTGCGGCTGATCGGCGACGTGGTCTACGACCAGAACAGCTGGCTGCCGCAGATCTCCGCCGGCGTGCAGTACAAGGTCAACGACAAGAGCGCGATCGTGCACGCCGTCGGCGCCAAGGACGCGTCGGGTACGGACTACTACATCGCCGCCACCAAGCTGTTCCTCGACCAGAGCGTGCTGGTCGATACGACGGTGCGCTTCACCAAGGCCAACCAGACCGGCCTGCTCGGCTTCGGCGGCGACAAGAGCAACCGCTACAAGCCCGAGTTCGAGGGCTCGCTCGCCTACCTGGTCGACAAGCATTTCGCCGTGGGCGCCAAAGTGCGCACCAAGCCGGACAACCTGGGCT
>DATNIH010000169.1:0-2224 GCA_035604515.1 Caulobacteraceae bacterium
CGCGCATCCAGAAAGCGCCAGACCGTCGAACGCCCGACATGGATGCCCTTGCGCGCCAGGGCGTCTTGAAGCTCGTCGCGCGTCATGTCCGCGCCGGCCGCCACCAAAGCGCGCACCACCGCTTCGTGCTCTGCCAACGCGTGTTCTTTCCACCCGCCCATCTGCCCCGGCATCACTGTCCCGGTCAGCCGCCAGCGCTGCAGCAGTTTGATCACGCAGCTTACGCTCACCGCGAATTGCTTGGCCGTTGCTCGCCGCGATGCCCCGCTCTCAACTGCCTCCACGATCCGCTCCCGCAGATCACCCGAAAAGGGTCGTGCCATCCGTGCTGGCCCCCTATCCCAGCACATAGCTTGAATCACATCTCAAGCCCGCACGGAATCTGGAGAAGCTATGGGACGGGCGGCGAGGGAGTGACACCATCGTCGCTGGATAAACCGATGGAGATGTCCCATGACGACACAAATCGATGACCTGAGCCGTTCCCTCGTCGCCCTTGAGCAAGATACCACTCTGATCGCAGCTGTCGAACTGAGCCAGTCGAGTTGGCTAGTCAGCGCGATCGTTCCCGGACTTGAGCGCCAGCCGCAGAAAAAGCTTGAGCCGGACCCGTCGGCGCTCCTCAAACGGCTGGAGCGCTGGCGGGACGAGGGGGTGAAGGCAGGACGGACGATCCGGCGGATCGTGCTGGCCTTCGAAGCCGGTCGCGACGGGTTCTGGCTGGCGCGCTGGCTCCGTAAGCGTGGTATCGAGACCCACGTCATTCATTCGACCAGCGTCGCGGTCTCGCGCGAGCACAGGCGGGCCAAGACTGACCGGCTCGATCTCGCGATGCTGATGCGGGTGTTTCTCGGCTGGCTTCGGGGCGAGCGCAAGCACTGCAGCATGGTGGCGATTCCGACGCTCGAGCAAGAGGACGCCAAGCGGCCGAGCCGCGAGCGTGAGAGCCTGACCAGCGAGAAGACCAGGGTCGTCAACCGCATGAAGAGTGCTCTTGCCCGGCTCGGCATCCGCGGCTTCAAGCCGGAGCTGCGCAAGGCGCCGCAGAAGCTGGCGGCGCTCAGCACGCCGGAGGGTGTGGGGTTGCCGCCCAACACGCGAGCCGAGATCGAGCGCGACATGGCGCGCTTGGTCGTGGTGCGCGGGCAGATCGAGGCGATCGAGCGGACCCGCCTTGAGCGCCTGCAACAGGCGCCGGCCGATGACCCGAATGCGATCGTACTGCTCTTGGCCCGCGTCATCGGCGTCGGCGTCGAGACGGCGGACATGCTGGTTCAGGAGGTGATCTCCCGAAAACTTCGAGACCGACGGGCTGTAGCGCGCTATGCCGGCCTCACGGGCGCACCCGACGAGAGCGGCTCCAAGCGGCGTGAGAAGGGTCTGGCCAAGGCGGGCAATGCCCGAGTGCGCCGCGGCCTGATGCAACTTGCCTGGCGGTTCCTGAGGTTCCAGAGGGACAGCGCGCTCGCGCAATGGTACCGGGCGCGGACCGACGGTGCGACGGGCGCGCGCAAGACGACTATGATCGTGGCACTCGCCCGGAAGTTGCTCATCGCGCTGTGGCGCATGGTCACGACCGGCGAAATCCCGGCGGGCGTCGCGCTGCGGCCCGCGGCCTGACAGGCCTGATCGAAAGGAGAGGAAACACATGGCTTCGGCACCCGACCGCGCCTTCTGACGGGTTGCCGATAACGATCCGAGGTGGCGGGGACCCGAACAGAAACCTGGCTTCGATGCCGTCTGGAGAATGGGCCCGCCGCCTCGGAGCCTCGCCGTCGAAGCGAATGGCTGCTTCATGGTCCGGGTCCAACGCGGATCCAACCGAATACAAGGTCGCGGCGCGATGTCTTGCGCCCAATGGCGGGCTCCCCTCGGATCGGTTTCACAGCGCCTGCGCCTACCCGCAGGCTAACGCCGCCCGCCTCGTGAGGGGGCGATCGGCGCCAGCCTGTGGATAGGCTGCTGCTACCGAGTGGTTGAGGCAAAAGGAGGTCGGAAGTGGCACGAAGGGCTTGACAGAAAAATCCCCATACAAGGCTTCTGTGAGGTCGCGCGACGAAGTGACGGCGGCCGGGCCGCAGCGCGCGACCTCATTGAAGCCGGATTGAACTGAGCCGTAGCTCGTGAAAGAGAGAGGCAGGAAGGACTCAGATGAGAGGAGAGGGGACAACGTCAGCGTGCATGGCACAGATTTTGAGTTATGGGGAAAGTACGCTTGTCGCCC
>DATNIH010000170.1:0-7913 GCA_035604515.1 Caulobacteraceae bacterium
GGCCGCTCGCGCCCCAGACCTTCGCCGACGAACTGATCCAGATGTTCGAGCCCCAGGCGGCGGCCAAGGGGCTCGTTGTCACCTGCGCTTGCGACCCGGATTTGCCAGACTTCGTGGCCGCCGACGGGCAGCGGCTGCGACAGATCTTGATCAACCTCGTCGGCAACGCGATGAAGTTCACCGCCGAGGGCTCGGTCGTGCTCGCTTTACGCTGGCTGCAGCCTGACACTCTACGCTTCGAGGTTCGTGACACCGGAGCTGGCGTTTCCGAGGAAGGTCAGGCGCGACTCTTCCAACGCTTCTCGCAAGTCGACGCCTCCACGAGCAGAACCCATGGCGGAACAGGGCTCGGCCTTGCGATCTGCAAGGGCCTGGTGGACGCGATGGGCGGTGAGATCGGGGTTGAAAGCGCACCGGGGAGGGGCGCCCGGTTTTGGTTCGAGATTCCGGCGCCGCGGACCGGCGCACTGTCGACGTCAGCGGCCGACGCGAGCCAGTCGGCCGAAATCATGGCGGGCGCCCGGGTTTTGATCGTCGATGACAACGACGCCAATCGAGAACTGGTGACGACCCTGTTGAGCGCCTTCGACGTCGAAGTCACGGAGGCGAGCGACGGACCGTCGGCGGTTGCGGCGGCCCAAGCGCTTCCCGTCGACTTGATCTTGATGGACATCCGGATGCCCGGCATGGACGGCGAAGCGGCCATGCAGGTCATTCGCCAAGCTCACGGGCCGAACACCAACGTGCCGATCCTGGCGTTCAGCGCGGACGTGACGCCAGAGAACGTGCGGGCGCTGATCGCCGCGGGCTTTGACGGCCACGTCGCCAAACCCGTCGTGCCGGCCGACCTGCTCCTCGCGATCGCCGATTGGACGTCGCCCCACATCGAGGGGTCGGAGCCAGCGCGCGCTGATGGCTAACGGCCGGATACGGGTCGTGGTGGCCGACGACGATGACGCGATGCTCGAACTGCTGGTCACTCGCCTGGAGCTTGGCGGATACCACACCTTTACGGCGCGCGATGGCTTCAAGGCCCTGGAATCAATCTACTCCGTCCGTCCGAACGGTGTGGTCTTGGACATCGGCATGCCGCGCATGGACGGCTTTGGTGTCCTCAGCGCCTTGCAACAGAACATGAAGTTCCGTGACACGCCGGTGCTCGTGCTCACGGCGCGCAATGCGACAGATGACATTAGGCGGGCGATCTCGCTTGGCGCAAAGGACTACCTGACCAAGCCGTTCGACGACAAACTGCTGCTCGCCAGAGTCGCGCGACTGACGCGCCCAAGAAGCCGCGACCACAGGACCATCTTCGTCGACTGAACCCGGAGTGTGGAAGGCCAATCCGCCGGCCGCCTAAGTCGACTGCGTCGTATCCGGCAAGCCCAGGATCCGCTTGCTGACGATGTTGTTCTGCACCTCGGCCGAGCCGCCGTAGATCGACATCGCCTTGCCGAACAGCCAGGCCTGCACCGCCTCGGTCTCTTCGGCGGTGAAGTTCTCGTCGCCCCAGCCGAGGCCCTGCGTTCCCATGATCTCCAGCGTCAGCTCGGCCCTGGCCTGGGCGACGCTGGTGGCGGAGTTTTTCAGCACCGAGTTGGCATTGCTGGGGCTGGCGTTGCCCTTGGACTCGGCGACCGCGCGGGCCAGGGTCAGGCCATGCGCCTTGGTCGCCATCAGGTGGTCGGCGAGGCGCGTGCGCAGGTCCGGATCGGCGATGCGGCCCTTGTCGTCGACGCCGACGTACTTCTTGGCGACGTCGGCCAGCGAGGCCTGCCGACCGCCGCCCCCGCCGGGCGCGCCGCCGGTCTGGCTGGCGCGCTCATGCTGCAGCAGGCGCTTGCCGACGGTCCAGCCCACGTTGATCGGGCCCAGCATCTCGTCCTTGCCGCACTTGGCGTCGGTGAAGAAGGTCTCGCAGAACGGCGAGGAGCCGCTGATCAGCCGGATCGGGCGGGTCTCGACGCCCGGCTGGCGCATGTTGAGCAGCATGAAGCTGATGCCGTCGTGCTTCTTGGCGGTGAAGTCGGTGCGCACCAGGCAGCCGCACCAGTCGGAATGCTGCGCGCCGCTGGTCCAGATCTTCTGGCCGTTGATCAGCCAGTGGTCGCCCTTGTCCTCGCACTTGGTCTGCAGCGAGGCGAGGTCGGAGCCGGCGTTGGGCTCGGAGTAGCCCACGCACCATTGCACGTCGCCGCGGATGATCGGCGGCAGGTGCTTGGCCTTCTGCGCCTCGGTGCCGTAGTCGAGAATGGTCGGGCCGATCATGGTGATGCCCATGCCGAACGCGGCCGGATGGTAGGCGCCGGCCCTGGCCATCTCCTGCTGCACGATGCGGCCCTGGGCGGGGCTCAGGCCGCCGCCGCCGTACTGGGTCGGCCAGGTCGGCGCGGTCCAGCCCTTGGCGCCCATGCGCTGGCGCCACAGCTCGGCGTCGCCCTTGGCCTTCTCACCGCCCTCGACCGCGGCCATGCCGCCGCCCTTGCCCCGCAGTGAGGCGGGGAAGTTCGCCTCGAACCAGCCCCGCGCCTCGGCGCGGAAAGCTTCAAGGTCCAGATCGGAAGCGGCGCCGTCGGCCATGGTGTTGGTCTCACTGGTAAGCGTTGCCGCTCAGGATAGGCGGCTGCCGCTACGTCCGCCCAAGAAAGTTTTGAACCACGGAAAGCACGGAAAGCACGGAAAACGCCCTCCCCTCTCCCAACCCCGGAGAGCCGCGCAGCGGATTCGTCCGGGTGCTCCCAAGGATTAACCGCGGAGATCGCGGAGATACGCGGAGAGGCGCCGTGCATGTGAACAACGCCGGTGATTGGAAGGCTGGGCTGCGCCGTTTTGGCCGCGGCGCTTGGCCAAGGCTCGTGAGCTCCGCGCATCTCCGCGATCTCCGCGGTTCAGACTTCTTGCGGCGCCGGCGGAGAAGCCGGTCCCGGACGAGTCCGCTGCACGGGTCTCCGGGATGACAAAGGTGGAGGGCGATGGGCGCCCTGTCTCCCTGCTTTTCGTGTTTTCCGTGGCTCAAACCTTGCCAGCCTCGCCTTCAGCCGTGTCCCTCGATCAGCTTGAACACCGCCTCGCGGCAGGCCTGCGGTTCCTCCAGCCACATCTGGTGCGTCGCGTTCGGGAAGACGATGTGCTGCGCGCCCGGCAGCAGCGCCGCCAGCGCCTGGTCGATCAGGCCCAGGAACGGATACGACTTGGCGCCCGAGAGCATCAGCACCGGCGCGGTGATCCCCGCGACCTCGGCCGGCTTCAGCTCCGGGAACAGCTCGCCGCCGGCGAAGATCACCTCCCACTCGTGGGCGTCCTTCAATGTCGCGGCCTTCTCGGCGTCGCTGAAGGCGTCCCAGGCGCCGGGCTTGCCCTTCACATAGTCGATGAAAGCGCGCACTCCGCCCGGCGTGTCGTGCTTGGCGAAGGCGGCCTTCATCGGCGCGACCATGTGGGCGCGGACGTCCTTCAGCATCGCCGCGCCCGCCGCCGCCTGGTCGCCGGGCACGTGCGCCAGCAGCGACATCGCCGGCGGTTCGGCCAACGTCACCGTGCGCACCAGCTGCGGGTGGCGGGCGGCCAGGAACAGGGCCGCGAACGCGCCATACGAGTGGCCGACGATGTGCGCCGGGGCGAGGTTCAGGCGGGTGATGAACCGGGCCAGGTCCCCGGCGTCGACTACCGCGGAATAGCCGCGCCTGGCCGGGTTCTGGTTCGGCCAGTTGTAACGGCGGCTGTAGGCCAGCACGCGATACTGTTGCGCGAACGGGCCGAGCTGGTCCTGCCAGTAGCTGTAGTCACTGAGCGAGCCGTGCACGAAGATCACCGGCGCGCCGATCGAGGCGGTCACGTAGTAGAGCTGGGTCCCGTCGTCCAAGGCGGCGACCAGCGCGTCGGTCTTGAACTGCGGCGGCGGCTGCGCGGCCGGCGCGGGCTTCCTGGTCCTGGCGGCGGACGCGGGCAGCGCGGCCGCCAGCCCAGCCGCCCCGCCGGCCAACGTCAGCCCGCGGCGCGAGAGCCCGCTCAAATGTGCAGCACCATGCCGTAGGCGTCGAGCGATGCCTCGTGCATCGCCTCGCTCATGGTCGGATGCGGGAAGATGGTGGCGTGCAGGTCCTGCTCGGTCGCCTCCAGGGTCATGGCGATGGCGAAACCCTGGATCTGCTCGGTCACCTCGCCGCCGATCATGTGGGCGCCGATGAGCGCACCGGTCTTGGCGTCGAACACGGTCTTGACGAAGCCCTCGGTCTCGCCGGCGGCGATGGCCTTGCCGTTGGCGCGGAACGGGAAGCGGCCCACCTTCACCGCCAGCCCCTTTTCCTTCGCGGCCGCTTCGGTCAGCCCCACCGAGGCGATCTGCGGGGTGGAATAGGTGCAGCCAGGAATAGGCGCGGTCAGGTGCGGCGAGGGATAGCCGGCGATGTGCTCCACGCAGTGCACGCCCTCGTGCATCGCCTTGTGCGCCAGCCAGGGCGCGCCGGCGACATCGCCGATGGCGTAGAGCCCCTTCACGTTGGTCGCGCCGCACGCGTCGATCGACACGTGGCCGCGGTCGAGCTTCAGCCCCAGCGCCTCCAGCCCCATTTCCTCAACGTTGGCGGCGATGCCGACGGCGATGATGGCCCGCTCGGCCTCCAGCGTCTCGGCCTTGCCAGCCGCCTCGAGCGTCAGGGCGACGCCGGCCTTGGTCTTGGCCAGCTTGGTCACCTTGGCGCCGACCCGAAAGGCGATGCCGCGCTTCTCGAACGCTTTGTGCGCCGCGGCGCTGACCTCCTCGTCCTCCACCGGCAGGATGCGCGGCAGCGCCTCGATCACCGTCACCTCGGCGCCCAGCGCGCGGTAGAAGCTGGCGAACTCGATGCCGATCGCGCCCGATCCCACCACCAGCAGCGATTTCGGGCAGGCGGCCGGGACCATGGCCTCACGGTAGGTCCAGACCCGCTCGCCGTCGGGCGCGAGGCCGATGTCCGGGAAGGTGCGCGCCCGGGCGCCGGTGGCCAGGATCACCGACTTGGCCGTGAGCGTGCGCTCGCCGCCAGCCTTCAGCGCCACGGTCACGCTGGGCGCCGGATCGCCTTTGCCGAGCTTCGCCGCCCCCTCGATTACGGTGATCTTGTGCTTCTTCATCAGGAACGCGACGCCGCCGGAGAGCTGCTTGGCGACCGCCCGGGACCGGGCAATTAGATTGCCGAAGTCGTAGGCGCGCTCGCCCGCCGACAGGCCGAAGTCGCCCAGGTGGCCCAGGGTGTCGTAGATCTCGGCGGTCTTCAGGAGCGCCTTGGTCGGGATGCAGCCCCAGTTGAGGCAGATGCCGCCCAGGTTCTCGCGCTCGACGATGGCGGTCGAAAGTCCGAGCTGTGCGGCGCGGATCGCCGCCACATAGCCGCCAGGCCCGGCCCCGATCACCACCAGGTCGAACGCGTCCGCCATCAGAGCAGGGCCTCGATCGCGCTTTCCAGAGAGGCCGGCGTCGCGGTCGGCGCGAACCGCCCCGCCACCTTGCCCTCACGGTCGATCAGGAACTTGGTGAAGTTCCATTTGATCCCCGAGCCGAGGAACCCAGTCTTCTCGCCCTTCAGCCACACATAGAGCGGATGCGCCGCCGGGCCGTTGACGTCGATCTTGCCCATCATCGGGAAGCTGACGTCGTAGGTCAGCGAGCAGAAGTTGGCGATCTCGTCGGCGTTCCCGGGCTCCTGCGCGCCGAACTGGTTGCAGGGGAAACCAAGCACCACCAGGCCGCGGTCCTTGTACTTGCGCCACAGCGCCTCCAGCCCGGCGTACTGGGGGGTGAACCCGCACTTGGAGGCGGTGTTGACGATCAGCATCACCTCGCCGCGATGCTCGGCGAGCGGCGCCGGCTGGCCTTCCAGCGTCTGGGCGGTGAAGTCGCAGGCGGTGCTCATGACGGCGCCTTCGTAGGCGCCTTCCAGCTGACCGTGACCATCGTCATGCCAGTCGCGCCGGACTGGCGCCTCGCCATCACCACCAGCAGCTGGTCGGGGGTCGCGCCGGTAAAGGCGACCTGCTTGTCACCGGCCTGGGCGCTGGCCGACGGCGGCGCGGCCGTCTCGGTCAGCCCGTCGGTCGCGGCCTGGGTGCGGTAGAAGGCGATGACATCGTCGGGGGCGGCGGTGGTGGTGACGACGTCAGCCTCCATGCCGACGATGTTCATGCTCATCATCTGGGTGGCGCCGGGGTAGAGCTTGACGTACGCCGGCATGTCCTTGGGCGGCGTCTTGTCCATCTTGATGCAGCCGCCGAGCGCCGCAGCGGCCAAGAGCGCCAGGATCAATCGCTTCATATCTCGCCCCTCCTCACACGATCCCCATTCTCACACGATCATGGTGATCGGATCTTCCACCAGCGCCTTGAAGACGCCGAGCCAGCGCGCGCCGATCGCCCCGTCGACCACCCGGTGGTCGCAGGTGAGCGTCACGGTCATCACCGTCGCGACCGCCAACTGGTCGCCGCGCACGACCGGCCGCTTCTCGCCCACCCCCACCGACAGGATCGCGCCCTGCGGCTCGTTGATGATCGAAGCGAAGCTCTGGATGCCGAACATGCCGAGGTTGGAGATCGAGAAGGTGCCGCCCTGGAACTCCTCGGGCTTCAGCTTGCGGGTGCGGGCCCGCTCGGCCAAGTCCTTCATCTCCACCGCGATCTCGCTTAGCCCCTTGGTCTCGGCGCTGCGCACGATCGGGGTGATCAGCCCGCCATCGATCGCCACCGCGACGGCGATGTCGGCATGGTGGTGGTGGGCGATGCCCTCGGGCGTATAGCTGGCGTTGGCGTCCGGCTGGCGCTTCAGCGCGATCGCGGCGGCCTTGATCAGCATGTCGTTGACGCTGACCTTCACACCGTCCTTCTCCAGCATGGCGTTGATCTTGGCGCGGGCGGCCAGCAGCGCGTCGATCTCGAGGTCGATGCTCAGCGGAAAATGCGGCACGTCGCGGAACGACTCGGTCATCCGCCGCGCGATGGTGCGCTTCATCCCGTCGAGCGGAACCAGATCGTACGACCCCGGCGCGATGCCCATCTGCTCGAGCGAGAGCACCTGGCGCGGGGCTTCGGCATGAGCGGCGGCTCTTGGCGCGGCGCCGGTTTGCGGCGCGGAGGTCGCCGCCGCTGGCGTTCCCTTCAGCCCCTCGACATCTCGCCGAATGATCCGCCCATGCGGCCCCGACCCCTTCACCTGGGCGAGATCAACGCCCGCTGTCCTCGCCAGCCGCCGCGCTAGCGGCGAGGCAAAAATGCGCTCCCCGGTGGGCGCGGGCCTAGACGGCGAAGCGCCAACCCCGCCCCCCTGAGGGGCGGGGGCAGGGGGTGGGGGGCGCGCAGGGACGGGCTCGGTCTTCGCCTGCAGAGGCGGCGTTTTATCCGGCGCAGGCTCGGACCGCTGAGAGAGCCCCCCGCCCCCGGCCCCGCCCCTCAGGGGGGCGGGGAGCGCATCGGCCCCCTCCCCCTTCAACCGCGCGATCGGGGTGTTGACCTTCACTTCCTCGGTCCCTTCCGGAACCAGCAGCGCCTCGACCACCCCCTCGTCGACCGCCTCGACCTCCATGGTCGCCTTGTCGGTCTCGATCTCCGCGATCACGTCGCCGCTCTTGACGGCATCGCCCACCTTCACGTGCCACTTGGCGAGCGTGCCCTCCTCCATCGTGGGCGATAGCGCCGGCATCAGCACGTCGGTCATGCCGCCTCCAGGATGGTCGGCGTCCAGCGCTGGCGCCGGCGCGCCCGTCGCTCGTCGGCGCTCTCGCTGTCATAGTCGACCGGCCGCGCATCGCGCGCCGCCAGCACCGCGATGTCCGCGCCCACCACGTTGAGCACGCCGAAGTCTTCCATCACCGCGGCGACGTAGGTTCCACAATCGCGGCAGACCAGGAAGTCGGCGGTGCGTCCGCCGAAGCGATAGCGCCGCACCG
>DATNIH010000171.1:0-30478 GCA_035604515.1 Caulobacteraceae bacterium
GCGCGGGCGCGGCGTCGGCGGCATGGCCCGCGATATCGTGGGTGAGCAGCGCCTTCACCTGCTCGGCCAGCACCTTCAGATGCAGCTCCAGCGGCGGGGTGAAGGCGTCCAGCCAGTGCGGGGCCGAGAGGAAGTACTCCAGCGCCTGCCGGGGAACGACGTCTTCGATGCGGAATTGCACGATGCGGATGTCGCGGTCGACCGCCCGCTCGATCTCGCGCTCGATCTGCGGCGAGGTGTTGGCGCTGGACGAGAAGACGATCACCATCACCTTGGCGCCGTGGATCGCCTCGATGATCGCCTCGCCATAGCTTAAGCCCGCCAGCACGTCGCGCGGCGCGATCCAACAGCGGATGCCCTGCTGCTCCAGCACCGAACAGACGGCGTCGGCGACCGTCTTGTCCTTCGACGAGTGACAGATGAAGACGTCGTGCGCCATCGCGGGGGAAGCGTAACCGTGGCCCGCGGGGCTGGCAATTCGGAGGCCGCTGCCGTTGCCGGGCCGGGAGGTCCGCGAGCCTTCGCGCGCCCGAATCCAACCAGGTCAGATTGCCGACAAGCGGCCATTGCGAGAGTCCGCCAAGGGTGGAAAGCGGACATCGGCTGAGGGCCAAAGGGCAGCCCCTCCTTCGCCAGGACCAGCGCCACCGCGTTCAACATCATCAGCCCCTGTAGGCCCGAGAAACGCACGCGCCGGCGGGCGAGCTGAAGCCCGCCGACGCGGGAGAACAGGTGGGTGATCGCAAGCGCGAACACGAAAGACAGCAGCGTCAGGACGTGATCGTACGGCGTCATGCTGCCCCCCGGCTCCGCACTCGCCACGGTGCGGACATTCGCGCCGAGTGCTGACAAGCGACCATCGGAAGGTCCGCTGAGGGGGTTAGCAGGGTGGACGGACCTAGCTAACCAGCCCGGAAGCAGCTCTCGGCGAGGTCGCCTACCGTGCCTTGTTGTAGCACTGCGTGATCTTGCAATCGCGCACGGCTCTCGCGCGGCACGTTTGAAGGGCGCGCTGCGCCGCCTGGGCTCTGGTGGGTTGCTCCGAAACGGTGGCGCCGCCGGCCCCGCCCCGCATACCAGGCTTCCCGTATGCAGCGCACGTCCACCAGCCCTTGGCCTTCGCCCGGCTCGCTGGCACGGCGAGGTGGTGCGCCGCTTGAAGGGCATGGATGGCCGGATGACGGCCCGCGACCGCCTCCGTGCTGACTAGGGGCGCCAACGCTAGAGCTGCAACGCTGGCGATGATGAGGCTGCGCATGGTTCTCTCCCGGTCGAAGCGTCCACTTATCCCACAACCCAGCCCTTGTGACCCTCAAAGAACCTCTCATTCCGCAACGTCCCGGCCGGCCGGGGGCGGGGCCGCTCAAGCATGTCCGACGGCGTCAGGGCGCCGCGCCGGGGTGCTGCAGTGATCTGGTCGGCGAACTGCCGCGCAACGATTCGGTGCAAGGTTCTGCATCTGGAGCTGAGGCGGCGGCTGAAGCCAAGCGGCGCGATCTAACACGATCTGGCGAGTGTCCGCTTTGGGTCGGAAGCAGACGCTCATCTTCCGCCCGAAAGCGGACCATCGCTGTCACCGCAGGATGCGAGCCGCCGACCGGCGCAGTTTCATCTTGCCTGCAGCCGCAGGGCGACGCTGCGGAAGGCGCGACCGAGGTTCTGCAGGCGCGCGTCGCCGGTTTGCGGAGCGTCGAAGTTGTTGGGCGCATAGCCGAGGCTGAGACCCGTCTCCGGGTCGGCAAGGGCCCAGGAGCCGCCGGCGGCGCCCCAGCCTATGGTCGTGGGGGTGGGAAGTGGAAAGAAGTCGCTGTTCAGCCCGAACCCCAGGCCCATGTTCAGCCAGCCCATTAGCGGACACTGTTGGAAAACCTGGCTGCTGCCCGCCTCAGCGACGATCTCTGGCGACAAGAAACGCCGGCCTTCCAGCGCGCCGCGCTTGGCGATCACCGCCATCAGCCGCGCGAGCCCGCGTCCGTTGGCGGCGGCGAACGCCGGGTGGGACCGAACCGCCCATGAATCAAAATCCTCGGTCGTGGGCTGACCGATTGAGGCGAGGACCCGTTCGGCAAGGCTGCCGGGAGGCGTCGCGGGGAGAAATTGGGGATCCCGCGGCGAGGACAGGCGCGCCTCGTCGCGCCGGTCGGCGAGGCCGAGGTGCACGTCGGCGCCGATGGGCTCCGCGAATTCCTCGGCGAAGAAGGCGCCGATCGCCCGCCCGTCGATGCGGCGCACCATCTCGCCGATCAGAGGGATGTAGGTCAGGTTGTGATAGACGAGCCGCCCCCAAGGTTCTGAACCAGTAGGGCTCGGCGGCGAGCCGCGTGACGACGTTCTCCCAGTCGGCGAACTCCGCGAAGCTCATCGCCGTCTTGAACCCTGGCACGCCGCCCCGGTGCGAGAGCGCCTCGCGCACGGTGACGGCCGCCTTGCCCCCTTGCGCGAACTCCGGCCAGTACTGCGCGACTGGCGCGTCGAGATCAGCACTTCGGCGGTCGATCAACATCAGGAGCGACATCGCCGCAGCGATCTTACCGCTGGAGGCCACCGGCACGATCGTGTCCGCGGCCC
Organism: Caulobacteraceae bacterium; assembly: GCA_035604515.1. GTDB lineage: Bacteria > Pseudomonadota > Alphaproteobacteria > Caulobacterales > Caulobacteraceae > Acaudatibacter. The sequence continues at coordinate 2,569 of DATNIH010000171.1, forward strand.
AGGGCCGCGCCGTGTCGGGCCAAGTCGGCCCCGCCCAGATGTCGACGATCTTGCGGCCGGCGAGTGTCACCGCCAGCGATGCGCCGAGCTCCAGGCCAGAGTCGAAGTTGGCTTGGAACGCATCGGCGAACGGCCCGAAACCCTCGTCGCAAACCCCGTGAACCGCGAGACCCATTGGCCCACCCCCGGACCGTTCAATCAGGCATGCGGCCAGCCCGACGTCCAGCCCCACGAGTCAGTCCGGCTCGGCGCGGAGGTCTGCTTTGGGTCGGAAGCGGACACTCGCTCCGGGCCGGAGAGCGGACATTGGCGGTGGCGCGGACAACCGGACTGTCGGAGAGATCCGTCGCGCGGCAAAGCCGCTGTTCACTCAGCGTCGATAGCGGCGTACGGGCGCACGGCGTCGATCATCAGTCGATCGAACGCGGCCGGTTCCTCGAACGGAAGAAGATGGCCGGAGCGCTCGAGCCAGAGCAGCTGCTTGTCCGGCGCCTCGATGGCGTCGAAGTAGTCGGCGCTGACGGTGGCGGGGCCACGGGGGAGTTCCTCGGCGGCTCTCGTTGGAGTGCACGATATGTGCGGTCCGGCGCCGTGGAGCGGATCGGCGATCCAGTTGAAGGGCGATCCTGGGGGTCGCCCTTTCGCTTTGCAGCCGCTGGGGCGCCACCGCCGGGCTACGTGTTTGCGGCAGATCAATGCGGCGGTCGGCGAAATGGACGACGGATTTGCGGCGCCCCCGAAGGGACGCTGCCATGGTTTCCTACACCATTGACCTGCTGAAAGACGACGGCTCGATCGATGAAACTCGCGTCGTTGTGTTCCAGCACAACGACGCGGCGATCGACCACGTCGGCGGGATCGACCATCCCCACGCGATCCAAGTCCGCGAGGGCGATCGGCTTGTTGCGTTGTTTCCGGGTTTGGCCCGATCGCCGCCGTTCCGACCGGCCAGGCGAACCTAGCGAACCACCACCTCAGAACTGGCAGCGGCCGCAGGGGTGAAGATGCTACCGAAGAACCATGACATCGGCCATTGGGCCTCCCGCGGGGCGGCCGCGCTCTGCGCGGGCTTTGCGATGTTTCAGGTAGCCCTTGTCCTCGGCGCCCCTCTCGGTGCGATGAGCTGGGGTGGTTCGTCGCCAGTTCTGTCCCCGCCAATGCGCGCCGCGAGCGCCGCTGCCGCCGTCTACTTGCTGTTGGCGTCGGCGGCCATGCTCGTGCGGTCCGGCGACTGGGGCCGAGCACTTCCACGCGCGCCTTTTCGCTGGTTCAACGCGCTCCTGGCGCTGCAACTGGCGCTCAACACGCTGGGCAACTTGGCGTCGAAGAGTCATGCGGAACGGTTCGGCATGGGCGGAGCGTCGGCGATGGGCTGCCTACTTTGCCTCATCGCCGTTATTTTCATGGGAGACAAAGAGACGTCCGGCTCCATCAGCTAGCGGGCGCGATGGTCCGCTCTGGGTCGAAAGCTGTCACCGAGACCACTGCGGCTTGTCTTGTTGTTGTCGCGCGCCGGCCATATCGTGGCCCTGTCACTGATGAGAGGCGCCCCATGACGGCATTCAACGCGGTTCGCTTTCGAGTGAAACCAGGGCGCGAGCAGGAGTTCGTGGATGCCCACCGGAACGCCGACTGGGCGGGCCTCGTCCATGCCAACTTGATCAAGACCGGTGACCGAACCTATTGCATCATCGGTGAATGGGCCGACATGGATTCGCTCGCGAACGCGCGGGCGGCCATGATCGCCACCCTCGACTCCTTCCGCGACACGCTTGAAGACCTGGGCGGTGACCTCGGCGTCACCGATCCCGTGGCGGGTCCCGTCGTCAGGACGATCAAGTAAGCCGTTCTGCCCCCGGCCGAAAACAGACTCTCTGAACGTCCGCTAAGGGTCGGAAGCGGACCTCGGGACCCTGCCCAAGACCGGACATTCCGCACCTTCTCCTTGCTGGCTGCGCTGCGTTCCTTTGAGGTGGAGGCGCAGTGACGACCGGTCAGCTCTTCGGCGCCGGCTTGGTCGCGGCGATGGAGCCTTCGTAGTAGAGCATGTCCAGGTCGACCGAGCCGTCCGCCTCGGGCTTGAAGATCAAGATGTGCTCATCGTCCACCGCCGAGACGAACCGGCCGTCGCCCTGGTAGTGCAGCGGCAAGAGCGGCGCGCCGCTCTTCACACCGCCGACACTCAGCGCGAGCTGGCCGTCCTTGTAGACCAGGCCCAGGGCGTCGGCGCCCAAGCGGATAGCGCCGACCTCATAGTCGCCGGAGAGCCTCGCGCCGAGGTCGGCCGGAACCGGCAGATCGACAAGCCTGGGCGCCGGCAAGTCCAGGAACACCCGCGCTAGCTTGTGCTCGATGGTCAGCGGCGGGAAGGCGGCTGACTGGGTGTTGGTCAGGATGGCGATCGTCAGGTCGTCATCGGGATAGTAGGCGTAGTCGGCGGCGAAGCCGAAGATGTCGCCGGAGTGGGTGATCTTGCGGTGACCCTCGAAATTGGTCTCGATCAGGCAGCCGAGCGCATAGGGGTTCGGTTGGCTCGGCAGCGCCACTTGGCGCAGGATCAGCTCACGCACCGCCGGACCGGTCTCTGGTCCGAACACGCCCTGGCGGTACTTCAGGAGATCGCCGGCGGTCGAGACGATCGCGCCGGCCGAGAAGGGAACTTCGAAGTCATATAGCGGGGCCGCCCTGAAGCCGTCGGCAGTCGGCTCGTAGCCGCGCGCGCGGTTGGTCGCGCCGTCATCGTGGGCGTCGAACCCGGTCTCGGTCATGTCGAACGGCGTGAGCACATGGTCGGTGACGTAGCGGTCGTAAGACTGACCGCTGGCGCTCTCGACGATCAGGCCGAGCAGGTAGGTGCCGGAATTGGTGTAGCTGAACCGGGTCCCGCTCGGGAACTGCAACGGCAGCGTGTCGAAATAGGCGATCACCTGCTGGCGGGTCATGCCAACAGGATTGGCCATCGGGAAGTTCGGCAGATCGGTGTAGTTGGGGATGCCCGACGTGTGGTTCAGGAGATAGTGGACGCTCACGCTCCGGTCGGGCTCTGGCAGGTCCGGAAGATAGAACCCAGCTGGCTTGTCCAGGTCGACCTTGCCGGCGTTCACGAGCTGCATGACCGCCAGGCCAGTGAACGACTTGGTGATCGAGCCAATCGGAAAGCGCGTTTCCGGCGTCACCGGGATGCGGCGCTCGAGGTCGGCGTAGCCGAAGCCCTTCTGGTAGACGATCTTGCCATGCTGCTCGATCGCCGCCGAGACGCCCGGGATCGGCCCAGCCTTCATCGCCTCGGCGATAATCGCGTCGGCGCGGGCTTCCCGGCTCGCGACGGGCGCATCGGCGAGGAGGCGCTTTGCTGTCGTGGCCGGCACGCCTGCGGCCGTGAGCGTGACGGCGGTCGCCGGGCCGGCATCGGGCAGCTCGAAAACGACCGTGAAGCTGTAGGCTGGGTTGAAGAAGGCGTTCTCGGCGTAGGGCACAAGCCGGAGCCGCGGCCCGTCGGGCGGGCGGCAGATCAGGCCCTCCGCGTCAGTCTCGACCAGGCTCTCGACGCCCGGAGCGACTTCGTAACGCCCCGTGAGCCTCGCCAGAACCGACCGATCGAGCGCGATCGGCTCGTGCGGCTCTGGGATCGGGGGCTCCTCGAGCGGCGTATCGGGCCAGAGCAGGCTGACTGCGAAGGTAGCGTGGCTCGACGCAGCGTTGCCCAGAACGACGATCGCGTCGCCCGTCGCGGTATCGAGGATCGCCATCGACGCCATCCCGACCGTGCCGCCAGAGTGCCCGGCGAGGACGCCCGCTTCGCCCTCGATCATCAACCATCCGAGCGCCTGTCGCATCGGGATCGGCCCGGGGGGCGGCGAAGCGGGCGCCCGGTAGGTCAGCATGGCGTCGAACGCAGGCTTGAGCGCGCTCTTCTTGCGTCCGCCTGCCGCAGCGAGAAAGGTCAGCAAGTCGTCGACTGTCGACCACAGAGCGCCTGCGGCGAGCATGGGCGGGATGTCGATCCGCGCGACCGTTCGGCTCTGGTCGGCGCTGTGCGGCGTCGCGGCTCGCGCCTGCAGCTCCGGCGTTAGCGTGATCGCGGTCGAAGGCATGTCCAGCGGATCCAACACCCGCTCGCGAAGCAGCCGCTCGTAGCCGACGCCCGTGGCCCGTTCCAGCGCGAGGCCGAGAAGGCCATATCCGGTGTTCGAGTACTTCCAGGCCGAGCCGATGGGCTGGGCGAGCGTGAACCCCGCCACGTCAACCAACATCTCGGCGACGCCGTATCGACTGGCCCAAGCTTCATCGAATGGCGGGGTGTCCATGAAGCTCGGTAGGCCAGTGACGTGGGTCGCGAGGTCGATCAGACGGATCGGCGCTCCACCGAACGCCGGCGCCTCGGTCCTGGCCGGCAGGAAGTCGTTGATCGGCTGGTTGAGCTCCAGCTCGCCGCGGAGCGCTGCGTCCTGCAGCAGGAGTGCAGTGAACAGCTTGGTGATCGAGCCTATCTCGAACAGCGTATCGCGGGTGATGGGTGCGGGCTCGCCGATGTGCTTCAGCCCAGCGCAGACCACACTCCGGCCGGAGTCGCCTTCAACTCCGACCGCGAGCCCCACCGTGCGACGCGCCTTGACCCGTGCTTCCGTCGCCGCCCGGATATCGTCTATCGACCGCATCGTTCGTTCCTGCGCCTCGCGGACTCTCGCAGCGGCTGGGCGCGGCGTCCCCTTACAAATCGGCAACGCGCGCCGATGGCAAGGCATGCAGGCGCTGTTGAGGACGGGGAAACGCCCATCGCCGCCGCCCGTAAGAGCGCCTGTCGATGGTCCGCTATGGGTCGAAAGCGGACGACGGGTCCCTGCCCGAGAGCAGGCATTCGCCCGACTGCCGAGAACCGGACCATCCGAAAGTCCGCTTGGGGGAGAGCGGACGCACGCTGGGCCTGCGACGAACCGTCGGAACGACTGCCTCAATAGGAGCGGCCCTTCCTGGTGCGAGGTCGCCGCCTCGGGTAGTCGTTGCTCTGGACCTGCTGGCTCGAGAACCGGCTGTGGCGAAGAAATTCACGCTCCTTCAGACGCCGCGCTTGGTTCTGCGGCCGATTACGCTGGCGGACTGGCCAGCGATCTATCGATACATGTCAGACCCGATCGTCACCCGTTGGCTGCCTGAGGGGCCTCTGGACGGCCGTCGCCGTCATTGAGCGCGAGTCGGGTCAGCTCGTTGGCCACATGGTCTTTCACCCTTGGTTCGGCCGCGCCACGCACGAAATCGGGTGGGCCATCTCCTCCGTCCACCAGGGTCGCGGCTACGCAACCGAAGCCGCCCGCGCGCTGATGGACTTCGCCTTCAGCACGCTTCGCTGCCATCGGATGGTCGCGACGTGTCAGCCCGAGAACGTGGCGTCGTGGCGCGTGATGGAGAAGCTGGGCATGCGGCGCGAAGCCCATTTCCGGCGGGGCCTCTACCAACAGACCGGCGAGTGGTGGGACGAGTACTTCTACGCATTGCTGGCCGACGAACACTTGGCCGCGTCCTCCCAAACATCGACCGTCAACAAGGGTTGACGGCGCCAGGCCGAACGTCCGCTTCGGGTCGAAGGCAGACTTCGCCTGCTTGCCGGAAAGCCGACGTTCGCGCAGGTCGCCGAGAAGCGGACCATCTGAAGGTCCTCCAAGGGCGTGGAGAGCGGACCTTTGGACCTGAGAACGACAGTGGCGCTTGGTCTAGACCGCGAGCGTAACGACGCCCCAGCCGATCAGCACAACGCCCACGATGCGCGCGACCCACTCGCCGCGTGGAACCACCTTTTCGATGAGCACTAACCCCGCCAGCGCCGCGATCCAGACCAAGTTCATCACGCCAACGACGAACAACAAGGCCATCAGCAGCCAGCAGCATCCGACGCAGTAGGCGCCATGGATAGCCCCGAGCCGTAAGGCGCCCGAGGCGCGCGGACGCCAGAAGCGCGACAGAAATGACGCGGGCGCTCGGCAGTGAGCCAAGCAGACGCTCTTGAACGGTGAGAGCTGATAGGCGCCCGCGGCGATCAGGATTGCCGCCGAGAACCAGCGGCTCTGCGATCCCATCATCATCGCGGAGGTGAGCCCGACGCGTTCCAGCGCCCACGTTAGCGCGGCGGCCGCGACGGAGAAAGCCAGCCAAACCAGAAGATAGCCGGCGGCGAACGCACCGGTCGGCGCGAGCCCGTCTTGCACCTGACCCTGCGCGATGGCGTGGCGATACGCCCGCGCGTAGAGCAGAATCGCCGGCGCGGCGCTGGGCGTCATCATGGCGACCATCATGACCCACCACATGGCGATCATGAGCGCCCACTTGGCTAGAACCCATTGGGCCGCCAGTGGCGCTGCGGGGGCCATGGTCATCGCCGGCATGCCGGACATCGCGGCGGGGTGCGCGGAAGGCGCGGCCATCTGCGACGCGCCGGCTCCGAGCCCCGCACCCGACGCCGTGTAGAGCCATGCGAGACCGCATAGGACGACAAGTCCGACAAGGGTCACGACCCGGTCGCGTCTGAGCAGACGCTCGAGCTGCGAGGTCTCCGACATGCGGCCGTTCGTCAGGCCCGGACCACGCCGTGATTGTTCAGATGCAGTCTGGCGAACTGGCCGTACTTGTCGGCGATTTCCACCTGCACCGGGCCGCTGGTCTTGCTCGACGCGCTGGCGATCTCGGCTACGATGTACTCAAAACCGTCCGGCAACACGATCTGCGCGCGGGCCTCCGCGCCCGAAACCGGGTTGCGGATCGGTTCGCCCGTCATCTCGATGTAGTCCTTGACGAACAAGCGTCCCCTTCGCCGGTCGACATCGATCTCGAGATCGATCTTCGTGAAGACCGGGGCGTTCATCTTGGTGACCGTCGAGGCGAAGACCGCGAACATCGTCGCGAACGGTTCGGTGTCCTCCCCCGACATGATCCTGAGCAAGGCGTTGCGCTGTGCGTCATTGGCGTGTTCGTCGACGAACGCGATCGCCTCGCCGTTGCCTTCGTGGATGGCGGCTGGCCACTTGAAGATGGCCGCGACCCGCAACCCGTCCAGTCTGGTCTCCCCGTGATGACCTTCGTCGATCTGGATGCCGGCCACGGCGTAGCAGTGGCCCTTGTCCGGCAACCCACCAAATTGGCAGTTGCAGCCGTATTCGCAGGTGCAATTGACCAGCTCGCACCCGGTGATTTCCCACGCGGTCATGGCGGCCTCCGGCAGCTTCAGGTTCGAGCGCGCGCGCTCGTGCCAAAACAAGCTCACTTCGGATAACAACGTTAGCGCAAAACCTCAGCTCTCGCCAATCGCGACCAGGCGACGCGGCGGGCGCGCCGAATGTCCGCTCAGGGTCGTTAGCGGACTCTGGCGATCGGCCGGAAAGCGGACCTTCGCGCAGCCTGACGACGCATGACGCGATCGACTCAATACCCGGACGCAGGGCCCCAGGATCTAGCTACCCTTCGGCTCAGCTTCTGAGAACGCCAGCGTCGGCAGCAACGCTTCCATCGCCGAGAAATAGCGTTGCTGCCGAGGCTCAAGGAGCTGGTTAGGATCCACGATCCAGTTGTTCGGGGCGTAGCCGACGCTGATCTCGGTCGCCATGTCCATCATGCCCCACGACCCCCCGTGGCCGCCCCAATGGAAGGCGGTCGGCGACGGGGCTGAGAACCCCTCGGAGTGCAAACCGTAGCCGAGCCCGAACCTGATCAGACCTAGGTAGTCGTCGACGCCATACGCCTGCTCGCTCGCGGCTGCTTCCACCGTGGCGCGCGACAGATAGCGCACGTTGTCCAGTTCACCGCCCATGGCGAGGATGGCGCAAAGCCGTGCGATCGAGCGCCCGTTGCCGCATCCATTCTCGGACGGCAGCTGCGCCGACATGTAATCCCACGGGTCGGGGGCGCCGATGCGCAGCGACGCTCCCACGCGCGCGATTACCGGCGGCAGCGAAGGCTGGACCTCAGGCGGGATGGGCATCTGCAAGGCTGCCAGACGCCCAAACTCGGCTGCCGACACGCCGATGTGGAAGTCGGCGTTGGCCTTCTCGGCGATCTCTTCGCGAAAGAAGGTCCCTGGCATACGACCGTCGATACGACGGATCAGCTCGCCAAGGACGAAACCGTAGGTGCTCGCGTGATAGGCGATGACCCTCTCGCCACCGAACCAGTGCGGCTCGGCGGCGATATGGGCGGTAATGCCGGCCCAATCGTATAGGGCCTCGATGGCGACCGGCGGATCGTAGCCCGGCACGCCGGCCTGGTGGGTGAAGGCGTCTCGGACGGTGACCGCGCCTTTGCCGCCCTGCGCGAACTCCGGCCAGTAGCGGGCGATCGGCGCGTCGAGGTCGAGCAGGCCGCGGTCGAGCAGGACAAGCGCGGCCAGCGTGACCATCATCTTGGTGGTCGAGGCCACGAGGACGATCGTGTCCTTCTCCCACGGGTGGGTGCGCTCCACGTCCTTCCAGCCGGCCCAGAGATCGACGACCATCCGGCCGTGATGGGTCACGCCGAGCGAAGCGCCCAGCTCCAACCCGTCGTCGAAGTTCGCCCGGAATGCTTCCTCGAGCGGCTTGAACCGTTCCTCGCACAAGCCGTGGATCTCGACAGTCATAGGCGCTCCTCGGGGTCCACCGGTAGACCCGCCCCGCAGCGACGGCAACGCTCTACCGCGCCCGCGGGACGGGCGGTGGCCGCCTCCGGCAAGGTCTGCTTTGGGTCGTCAGCGGTCGTCGCGGCTTTGCCAGGAAGCGGCGGGCTCGGCCGTGGCCATCTTGCTGCACTAGCAGCGTTCGCGCGGCGATCGTGGGGGAGTTTCGAGTCGCTCGGAAACGGGCTTGGCTGTAAGCATAACGGCGTTCTCTGGGGCGGGAGGGGCTGATGAACGATGCGATCGAGCGGCATGACGTGGTGATCGTCGGGAGCGGCATCGCCGGGTCGGCGCTGGCGTTCGCGCTGGCGCGGCGCGGGCTGGACGTTCTGGTGCTCGAGCAGTCGGAGACCTATCCGGACCGGGTTCGGGGCGAGGTGATGGTGCAGTGGGGGGTGAAGGAGGCGCAGACGCTCGGTCTCGAGGCGGCCCTGCTGGCGGCGGGCGGCCGATATTCGACCCGCTTCATCGGCTACGATGAAGTGTTCCCGGCGGACGCGGTCGAAGCGGCGCCGATTCCGCTCGGCGATTTCATTCCGGGCGTGCCGGGCATGCTGTGCATCACCCACCCCGCGCATTGCCAGGCGCTTATCGATTCGGCGGCGTCCGCGGGCGCGAAGGTGGTGCGGGGCGCTCAAGTCGAGACCGTCGAGGGCGGCGCCGCTCCCCTCGTCAAGTTTACCTCGGGCGGTCAGGCCACGACGGCGCACGCCCGCATCGTCGTCGGCGCCGACGGCCGCGCGTCGCAGACCCGCGAGGCTCTCGGGGTTCGCCTGACTGTCGACCGGCCGCGCGACCTGCTGTGCGGCATGCTGGTGAAGTCGGCCGAGGGCTGGGATCCGGACGTGATCTCGATCGGCGTCGAAGGCGACCTTTGCTACAGCATCTTTCCGCAGGCGGATGGCCGCGCCCGGCTCTACGGGTTCTGGTCGATCGACGACCGCAGCCGCTTCACCGGCGCCGACGGTCCGGCGCATTTCCTGTCGGCCTATCAGCTCGAATGCTGCCCAAAAGCGGGCGCCATCGCGGGCGGCCGACAAGCCGGGCCGCTGGTCACCTTCCTCAACAACGAGAGTTCGACCGAAGCCCCCTTCGTCGAAGGCGGCGTCCTTATCGGCGACGCCGCGGGGTGGACGGACCCGATTATCGGCTGTGGGCTGTCGAGCGCCTATCGCGATGCGCGAATTGTCTCGGAGGTACTGCTCGGGTCATCGGATTGGTCGCCGTCCGCCTTCGCCGACTACGCCGCGGAGCGCAAGGAACGTCATCGCCGAATCAAGTTCGTCAGCGAGGTCACCACCACCCTCAACACCACCTTCGATCAGGCGGGGCGCGACCGGCGGCGGCGGTTCTTCGAGCGCGCGCCGACGGATCCCCAGGTTGGAGGCCTCCTCGTCGCCAATCTCGCTGGCCCCGAGGCGATGCCTCCAGAGTTCTACACATCGTCTCACCGGGCCTATCTCGTCGGACCTCAGTGAGGGCTGGCCCGTCTCGCGAACGAGCTTGGACGTGCGCTGTTCAGCGCGCGGTTGCTCGCCAGCGGCTTGGGTCGAGAGCAGAAGAGAAGCGGACATTGCCCCGAGCCGTTCGGCTACCCTTCCCTTGCCGCTTGCTCTTGGGCCTAGCTAGGGTTCCGCCAGCGCGAATGGATGGATTGTATGACCACTAAACATCTCGAGATTTCGGGGCTGAACTTCGCCTTACAGGACGAGGGCGACGGCGATGCGGTCCTGCTGCTGCACGGATTTCCTGACTCGCGCGCAGTTTGGCGCAAGCAGGTTCCGGCTCTTGTGAGCGCGGGCTACCGAGTGGTTGCCCCCGATCTGCGAGGTTTTGGCGAAACCGACAAACCAGAGGGGGTTGAAGCGTACGCAATCCCCAATCTTGTCGGAGACGTCGCTGGAATCATGGATGCGCTGGAGCTGAAGTCCGCTCATGTGGTTGGCCATGATTGGGGCGCGGCTGTCGCTTGGGCCGTGGCCGCGTTCATGCCCGAGCGCGTGAAAGATCTCGTCGTGCTTTCCGTCGGACATCCATCCAGCTTCTACGGCTCCGCTCCCATCGCGCAGCGCGAGAAGTCTTGGTACATGCTGCTGTTTCAGTTTCCCAATGCCGAGGAGCTTCTGGCGGCAAACGACTGGCAGCTGTTCCGAGAGTGGGGCCGACACCACGCCCACATGGAACACGCCGTTGCAGCGCTGAGTGCGCCAGGCGCCCTTACTGCCGGCCTCAACTGGTATCGCGCCAACGTCAATCCGCTGGCGCCTCCGGTGGCATTCCCTCCCGTCGGTTCGAGAACCATGGGAGTGTGGAGCACCGGCGATGTGTTCTTGACCGAGGAGTCCATGACCGGGTCGGCGCGCTACGTGACCGCGCCATGGCGCTACGAGCGGATAAACGAAGCCAGCCACTGGCTGCAACTCGACCGGCCCGACCTCGTCAACTCGCTATTGCTCGATTTTCTGCAGGGCGGGACTCCCCCGACCGGCGGCTAACCGCCTCCGGCGCCGACGCGCGCTAGGCGAGCGGCCTCGGATGTGGGTTCAGTGCGCCGAAGTAGGCGTCGACATAGCCCGTGACGTCTACGCTTAGCGAGGCTCCGTACCGCGGATTGATCTCGAAAATCAGCGGCTTGCCGTCGACGACCTTGTAGTTGAAGCAGGCCGTGCCCTGGTAGTCCAGCGCCGACAATATTTCGCCGAGCAGAGCTGTGTATGCGCAGCTGCGGCGGAACTGCGCGCTGATTGGCACGTGGTTCTGGCCGCGGACCAACATCGGGCCAGCCATCCCGTAGGTGATGGTCGAGACGTAATGCAGCACGCCGTCGGCTCGTAGCACGTGCGTTGCGAACTCGGGCTCCCAATCTCGAAACGCGCCAAAGGCGATCCGACGCGCGCGGATGCGAGAGGTCGCACCGGCGTCGCGAGGATAAGGTTGCCCGCCCCCTCCGCTGGCTGCCTCAACGCCCATTCCCGAACAAGACGCGCCCGCAGACAGCGGCGTCAAGCTTGCCGGGCGAGGAAATCAGCGTGTCTGCTTTGGGTCGATAGCGGACATGGACTTGGACGGCCCTAGCTAAGGCTGGTTGGCGCGATGCTCACGCCACTCTTCCTTCGAAATTACCCACAGCTCGGACAGGTGTTCGCCCGATGCGAACGCCTCGGTGAAGGTGCGCACCACGCGCATGCCTTGACGTTGCGAGATCCGGCGCGAGGGAACGTTGTTGACGGCTTTGCGAACTCTGAGGTCGGGCCTGCCTAATTCCTCGAACCAGAAGTCAGTGACCGCGTCGCACGCTTCCGTCATCAGACCAGCGCCCTGCCACGGCGGTGAGAGCCAAAAGGCGCGATTATCGTCCTCGACATCCTTGAGCGTGATTTGACCGATGACCTCTTCAGGGGCCGACTTATGACGAATGCTCCAGAACCAACCCTGACCTGCCGCCATCCGCGGCAACGCGACCTCCGAAATGAACCTCAGGGCTCCGCCTGGAGGATACGGCCACGGGACCTCCAGCCAGCGCACAACCTCCCAAACGACGAACCACCGCTGCATGGCTGGCGCGTCGTCGACCGTGAGCGGCCTCAGGGACAAGCGCGTTGTCTCGATCGATCTCAAGCGAGCGGACTCCGACTTCACTCGCCAAGATAGATCAAATGTGTGCCGCGGTTCGGCCCAATGAGCCTGGGGCTCAGCCTCGGGCGCTTTAACCCGGAGGCATTTCCGGTGCTGACGCCCGACACGGTCGGCTGGGGCGGGCTCGGCGGCTCGAACGCCTTCATGATCACCGATGCCGGGGTCACGTTCATCGAGGCGCGCAGTTGGACTCTCGCCGCGCGCGGCGCATTGTCGCCCAATGATGAGCGCGGCAGACTGCCGGGCGAGAGCCAGCGTTGCCCTCATGCGCGCGGAGGACGCGCCCGACTCTGAGACAAAGCGCCATTGGGAACGCATGGCGCGGCACTGGGTCGCCCTCGCCGTGCGGGCCGAAGCTCACGAAGCGCTAGAGCGCGCGTTGATCGGCCGGGAGTCAGACTCCGGTCCGACCGACCCGAATTAGGACCCGCCTGCTCAGCTTTAGGACACGGGCGGTCAAAACCAGGAGACCACCTAATTGGCCGTACTACTCGGCCGCCTCGTGGGTGGGCTGGAGTTCGATCGGGAAGGGTTGCGGCCAGACTGAGCCCGATCAGGCGGGCTGCCAAGCTTCGCGTTCGCCGACGACGACCGGCTCCGGCCAACGAAGAAGCGCCCTCCGCCGGGGCGATCTGTCGCCGTTTGTGCGCGTGGCTGAGGTAGAGTGCGGCGAGGAAACGCCGCGTCCCGCGGATATCTACCTCTGCTCACCAAAGGAGCGACCGACATGGCGAAAGTGGTCTGTGTCCTCTACGACGATCCGATCGACGGCTATCCGAACGCGTACGCGCGAGACGGTCTTCCGAAGCTCGACCGCTACCCCGACGGCCAGTCGTTGCCGACGCCCAAGGCGATCGATTTCACGCCCGGTCAGCTCCTGGGCTGCGTCTCCGGCGAGCTTGGCCTGCGCCCCTTTCTGGAAAGGGGGGGCCACACCCTGGTGGTGACCTCGGACAAGGACGGGCCCGACAGCCGGTTCGAGCGGGAACTCGTCGACGCCGACGTGGTGATTTCCCAGCCGTTCTGGCCCGCCTACCTCACCGCGGAACGCATCGCCAAGGCGCGCAAGCTCAAGCTCGCCTTGACGGCTGGGATCGGCTCCGACCACGTCGATCTACAGGCCGCGATCGAGCGCGACATCACCGTCGCGGAGCTGACCTACTGCAATTCGATCAGCGTCTCCGAGCACGTGGTGATGATGATCCTGGGTCTGGTGCGCAACTACCTTCCGTCGCACGACTGGGTTCGCAAAGCCGGCTGGAACATCGCCGACTGCGTTGCGCGCTCCTACGACGTCGAGGGCATGCATGTCGGCACAGTGGCGTCGGGGCGGATCGGCCTGGCGGTGCTGCGTCGCCTCAAACCGTTCGACGTGCACCTGCACTACCACGATCGCCATCGGCTGCCGGCCTCGGTCGAAAAGGAGCTCAATCTGACCTGGCACGACACCGTCGAAGAGATGGTCGGGGTCTGCGACGTTATCACCATCAACTGCCCGCTGCACCCCGAGACCGAGAACCTGTTCAACACGGCGATGCTCGGGCGGATGAAGCGGGGCGCGTACCTGGTGAACACGGCGCGGGGCAAGATCGTCGATCGCGACGCCGTCGTGCACGCGCTCGAAAGCGGCCAGTTGGCCGGCTACGCCGGCGACGTCTGGTTTCCGCAACCGCCGCCGAACGACCACCCCTGGCGCACCATGCCGCACGAAGGCATGACCCCGCACATCTCCGGAACCAGCCTGTCGGCGCAGGCGCGGTATGCGGCTGGAACCCGCGAGATCCTTGAGTGTTTTCTTGAGGGTCGCCCGATCCGCGACGAGTACCTGATCGTGCAAGGCGGCGCCCTGGCGGGAACCGGGGCGCATTCCTACTCGCCGGGTGACGCGACCAGCGGCTCCGGCGACGCTGCGCGCTTCAAGACCCCGACCTAGGATCACTCAGCGCAAGTTCTAGCGTTGCTGGGTTGGCCCGCTCCCGGTGCTGACGCGCGAGACCAGGCAACAGCAGCCCGGTGGCCGATTTGACTTGCCGCCGCGCCGATCGAACTGGCTAGATCGTCAACGCAATAAGGGAGCATGCCCCGATGGCATGGGACCAGCCGGCGCTGGCCGGCGTCAAGGTGATTGACGCTACGTCCACTGCGGCTGGCCAGTTTTGCGGCAGGCTGTTCGCGGACTACGGCGCCGAGGTGATCCTCGTGGAGCGACCGGATGGGACCGCGACGCGACTGGAGGGCCCGTTCGATGACGAGGGATCGCTCCTCTTCCGTCACCTGAACCAGGGCAAGGCCGGTTTCACCTGGCGCCAAGGCGATGCGGCGAGCGAACGCGACCTGGATCGGCTCCTCAGCGAAACCGACATCGTCCTCGTCGACACTGGAGATCCGATCGGCGCACGGGCTGAGGACAAGATCGTCTGTCGCACCAGCGATTTCGGCGAGCAGGGACCCTATCGGGGGTGGCGCGGCGGCGAGATCGTCCACCAAGCGCTGAGCGGTGTCATGTTCACGACCGGCGCCCAAGACCGCGAGCCGCTCTACGGCGTCGGCCGCCGGACGGCTTACGCGTGCGGGGCCACCGCCTACATTTCGTGCCTCGCTGCGCTGATCTGGCGCGACCGGATCGGCGAGAGCCAGGCTGTGGAGGCGATCACGGCCGAAGCCACCGCGGCGATGGCGCAGAACCTGGTCACCCAATACTCCTACTCACGCACCTACGCTTCGCGGCGGCAGTATCCGGGCATGCTGGCCCAGCTGAGGTGCCGCGATGGCTGGCTCGTGCTCTTTGCATTGCGCGGGTGGCCAGCCATCTGTCGCATCTTTGACGTCCCCCACCTCGCCGAAGACCCAAGGTTCGCCAGCGTAGCGGTCCTGCGCCGCAACTGGCCGGACGCCGTGGCGGTTCTGCGCGAGAAGGCGCGCGATCGCGGCGTGGAAGAGCTGATCGAGCAGCTGCAGCAGGCCAAGGTGAGCTCGGCGCGAATCCCCACCCTGCCAGAGCTCATCGAGACGCCCCAATATGCAGGCCGCGGCATGTTCCGGACGGATGGCGACGGCAAGCTGGATAGCTTGGGGCCTGTGTTCCGCACGTGCTCGCCACACCGTGCGCCGGCGCCGGCGCCCGCGCTGGGAGGCCGCGCCAGGTTCCAGACCAAGAGCCTTGAACGCCGAAGCTCCCTCCCCGCTCCGGCCATCGCTGACGCCCTGCCGCTCCAAGGATTGCGTGTTCTCGACTTCACGCAGGCCTGGGCAGGACCGATGAGCGCGCGTGCGCTCGCCTTCCTGGGCGCCGAAGTCATCAAGATCGAGAACGGCGCGCGACTAGACTCCTGGCGGTCGGGGTCAACGATCCGGCGAGCTATCCCGACCGATTGGGCGGTGAGCGGCCCTATGATCGCAACGCGCTGTTCAACACGCAAAATCACGACAAGAAGTCGATCTGCCTCGACCTGAAGTCACCCGGCGGGCAGCAGATCGCCCGGCGGCTCGCGGCCAAGTGCGATGTGGTGTTGGCCAACTTCTCGCCTCACGCCCTGACCAAGCTCGGCCTGGGATACGAGGCGCTGAGCCGCGACAACCCGAAGCTGGTGATGGTGGAGATGCCCGCCTTTGGGAATGACGGGCCCTGGTCCAGCCATGTCGGCATGGGGAAGACCATGGAGGCCGCTGCCGGCATGGCCAGCCTGATCGGCTATGGCGACGGCGAGCCGGTGCTGACAGGCCCCGCCTATCTCGATCCGATTGGCGGGCTGCATGGCGCCGCAGCCGTGCTGACGGCCCTGGCCGAGCGCGACCGAACAGGTCTCGGCCAATATGTCGAGGTCGCCCAGGTGGAAGCGGCCATGCATTGGATCGGCGAGTACATTCTGCAGACGGGAAGGACGGGAGAGGTGTTCCGCGCCGACGGCAACCGCCGCCCGGACATGGCGCCCCACGACGCCTTCCCATGCGCTGGAGACGACCAGTGGATGGTCATCGCCTGCCCTGACGACGAGACCTGGCGTAGGCTGGCGGTCGCCACTGGCGGCGGTGGCTTGGCCGAAGCGCAGTTCTCGACGTTGGCCGGTCGGCTCGCGCACGCCGAGGCGGTGAAGGCGGGCCTCAGCGCTTGGACCCGCGGCCGCAACAAGCACGAAGCAACCGACCTGCTGCAGGCGGCCGGGGTCCCTGCCGCGCCGGTGAACAGCGGAGCCGACGTCTGGCGCGACCCGTTCCTTCGGAGCCGCGGCTTCATGCATGAACTCACACATCCCGCGGCGGGCACGGCGGAATATCCCGGGCTGGCCTACAGGCTGTCGCTGACGCCCGGCGCCATCAGGTCGCCGGCCCCCTGCTTCGCCGAACATACCCACGACGTGCTGGGGAGCCTGCTCGGGCTTTCCCGCGCCGAGATCGATGCCCTGGTGGAAGCCGGGGCCGTACTCCAAGAACCGGTCGGCGCGATTCGCGCCGGGCCCGCGAAGGCGCTCCAATGAGCTACCGTCATATCGAAATCGAACGCCGCGGTGAGATCGAGATCATTCGCCTCAATCGCCCGCGCTACCGCAACGCGCAGTCCCGCATCCTACTCGAGGAAATGACGCGGGCCTTCGCCCGCGCCGACCTGGACAACGATGTGAAAGTGATCGTGCTGGCCGCCGCCGGCGATCACTTCTCCGCCGGCCACGATCTCGGCACGCCAGAGGAGCTGGAGGATCGCGCGACCAAGCCCTTCGGCGAAGGGGTCCTCGGGCGCGTGAACCGCTCATGGCACCTCTTCGTGGAGAACTCGCTGCGCTGGCGCGATGTCCGCAAGCCCACCATTGCGCAGGTGCAGGGCTACTGCATCTTCGGCGGTTTCCTGATCGCTTCCTGCATGGACATCATCATCGCGAGCGACGATGCGCAGTTTCTGCCCTCGCACTTGCAACTGCACACCGCGCCTTGGGACCTCGGCGTGCGCAATGCGAAGCGGATTTTGTTCGAGAACCGGTTCGTCCCCGCCCAGGAGGCGCATGAGCTGGGGCTCGTCTCCGAGGTCGTGCCGCGCGATCAGCTGGAGGACGCGGTGATGGCGCAGGCGGAGCGTTGGGCAGCCAACAGCCTCCTCGAACTGCGGATGCTGAAGCAGTCGATCAACCTTGCGCAGGACGCCATGGGCTACCGCATCGCCGTTCAGGCCGCCCATTCCAACTACATGATCCGCGAGCTCGCGATCCCCGAGAATGAGCGGGCCAAGATGGGCGAGGCGCGGCAGATGACTCGCGTCGGCGCAGCCCTCGCCAAGGCCGGCGGCAACAAGCCCAAGATCAGACAACGACCCTGAGGCGGGGAAGCCGCCCTTCGAGGGCCGAAGCGGTCGTCAGCGTCAGCTTGGGTCGAGCACCACCAAGACGTCGTCTTCCTGAACGGTCGATCCTTCGGTGACCACGATCGACCGCACCCGGCCGGCGATCGGAGCTGGCACCGGCACCTCCATCTTCATGGATTCCAGGATCATCAGCACGTCGTCTGTGGCCACTTCGGCGCCCGGGGCCACCTCGATCTTCCACACGATGGCGTCGATCTCGGATTTCACGTCCACAGGCTCGTCTCCCTCTAAGGCCGCATGCCGACGCGCAGCTTCGGCCCCAGCCGGGTGGCGTTCACGGCGTGGCTTTTGCGGAGGTAGTCGACGATCGCGGGCCGCGTGTCGCGCGGGTCGATGATCTCCATCGGCCGGGCGAGCCCAGGCTGGCGCATGACCGAGGCCATCCGCTGGAACCGGTCCTCGATCTCCAGCCGCTTGGCCACCGGATCGGGGGCGGCTTCGATCTCTCGCCGATAGGCGGCCATCACGCCGCCTTGCGCCACGAGCGATCCGGACTCGGCCGATGGCCAAGCGTAGCGGAGAGCCATACCGCCGGTCTTGGCCACCACGCTGGCGACCCCGTACATGCGCCGCGTGACGATGGAGATGTAGGGCACGCTAGCCTCTCGCACCGCCGCTGAGACCCGGTTGGCGAAGCGGATGATGCCGCCGGCCTCCGACGCAGCGCCCACCATGAAACCCGGCACGTCGGCAAAATAGACGATCGGCAGGTGGAAGGTGTCGGCGACGTCCACGAACCGTTCGGTCTTGATACAGGCCGCCGGTGTCATTGCGCCGCCGTCGCGGCGGCAGTCGTTGGCGAGGACCGCAACCGGGAACCCGTCGATCCGAGCCAGCATCGTCACCATGGCTCGACCATAGAGCGACGAAATCTCGAACATCGAGTCCCGGTCCACCACGGCCTCGATGATCTTGCGCACTTCGTAAGCGGCTGTCCGTCGCTTCGGGATGGCCGAGATCAGACTCTCGTCGCGCCGATTGGGATCGTCATTGGGTTCGACCCAAGGCGGCAGCTGCCAGACGTTCGAGGGCAGGTAGGACAGGAACCGCTTGATCTGCTCGAACGCGTCGGCCTCGCTCTCGGCGACGTTGTTGACCACTCCTGAGGTCTTGGCTTGCACGGTCCAATCGCCCAGTTCCTGCTTGGTCACGTCCAAGCCAAGCGCCTGCTTCACCATCGGCGGGCCGCCTACGAACGTCTCGGCCGTCTTGGTCATCACCGAGAAATGGCATTCGCCGGCGTACACGGCCGGCAACCCGGCAACCGACCCCAGAACGGCGGCGACCACCGGGACCTGGGCTAGAAGGTTGCCCTTGGCCATTTCGGTCGCCAGGTGGTTCTCCGCCAAAGGCGCAACGGCCGAGAAATCAGGTCGCTCGGGAAGGTCGAAGCTGCCGGGGGTCCCCGTCGGCTTCACGTCGACCAACGGCCCTTCGTCGGCCGCCGCATGGCCGGGCGGCATGTTCGGATCGCCGCCCGCACGCCTGGCTTCGGGATCGTAGTTCCGCACGCTGCCGCCGGCCCCGTCCAACAGGCGGATGAACGGCACGCGCAGCTCGCCCGCCAGCCAGGCGACCTCCACGCGCGGGTAGGGCGTGCCAGAGTCCGAAGCGCCGCCGCGGATGGTGAAATCGCCGCCTTCGATGACGACCGGTCGGCCCCCTATGTTGGCCTGCCCGGTGACGTAGGCCATCGGGCGGAAGCTCTCCAGCCGCCCCTCGGCGTCCCACTTGGCCGCGCCGGCCGAGGTCGACGTTTCCTGGAACGAGTCGGCGTCCACCAACAGATCGACGCGCTCCCGAACCGTGAGCCGCCCTTGCGCGTGCTGGCGCGCGATGGAGTCCGCGCCGCCCATCCGCTTGCGCAACCGCCGCAGCCGCTCCAGCTGCTCGACCTCCGGCATCCAGTCCATAGGCTCTCCTACCGCATCTCCGCCCTAGACCCGAGGGAGCACCCTGCGATGATGATGCTGAGAGACAGCAGAACAAGCGCGCGCATCGCAACGCTCTCCGGTGGTTATGGCGGGCTAAATCAGAGTGGAACGCGCTGCGCCCCGGCGCCAGGACAGAGTGTCGATCGAGTGTCTGCTCCGGGTCGGAAGCGGACGTTGGGTTCCGGCCGGAGAGCGGGCATTGGCGTAGTCGATCCCCTCGAAGGCGGATTTGTGGTATTTAGCGCCATATAATCAGCCGGATAGGGAGGTTTCAGTATGTCCGAGCAAACATTTAGCTTGCCCGATCCCGTCGAGGACTTTCAGGTGCGGGCGGTGACCTACCACCGTTTCATGCTGGGCGTGAAATGGGTCGCGATCGTGCTGGGCGCAGTCATCGCGGCTCTTGTCGTCAGTTTCTGCACGTCGGCCGGCATTTTCGCCGGCGCGTTGGTGGGCCTGGTCGTCCTGGCCGTGGGGACCTGGGCCATGAGAGCCTTCCTGGCGCACTCGACCGAAGCCGAGATGGGGTATCCGCCGCATCGCTGAGCACCATTGCCTATGATCGTCACGTCCGCTTTGGGTCGGAAGCAGTCACATTTACAGCGCCGGAGAGCAGACATTCGTCGCGGCCGGGACAACGTTTGGGAACCGAGCAGGTCGGGAACCGCTTTTCCCCTGTGAAGCCGGCGACCGCGACGGCCGCCGCAACGGCGGTGCTGTTTCTGGGAGGAGCAGCGGTCGCCCCCGCGGCGACCCTGCACTTCACCGCTGACCTGAAAGGGTCAAGCGAGGTGCCAGCGAATACGACGACGGGCACGGGCCAAGTGGCTGCGACGCTGGATACGGCCAGCGACGTGTTCACCTACCACGTGACCTACGGCGGGCTCACCGGACCGGCGGTCGCCGCCCACTTCCACGGACCGGCGTTGCCCGGCGTGGGCGCACCGCCCGTCGTCACGATGAAGAGCCTGGCAAGCCCGATCGACGGTGCGGCGACGCTGACTGCGGCCCAGGCGGCCGACCTTCAGGCCGGCAAATCGTACTTCAATGTGCACACCGCCGAGCACAAGGGCGGCGAGATCCGAGGTCAGCTCGAAGCCGCGCGTTAAGGCGGCGGAAGGTCCCGGCAAGGGCGCCCGGCCATTGTCCGCTTAGGGTCGAAAGCGGACCTTGGGTCCCTACCCGAGGACGGACAGTGGCGCCTTTCCGTTGGCGGCCGCGCTTCGGCCTAGCTAGGGTCTCGGCCGCGACGACTGTCTGCATGACGGATGAGGGGGGATGTTGATGACCGGTGCGATCGAGGTGGCTCCGCCGCGCGAGGTGATCGAAACGCGCATGTTCGAGACCTCACGTTGGGACCACGTGAAGCTCCGACCCGATGACATCATCATCGCGACCTGGGCCAAGTCGGGTACCACGCTGACTCAGCAGATCGTCGGGCAGCTTCTCACCGGCGGTGAGGAGGGGGTAGCCGCCGCAGGGGCCTCGCCATGGGTAGACGTTCGCTTCATGATGCCGCTGCCTGCGCTGGCCGAGATGCTCGAGGCACAGACGCAGCGCCGCTTCCTGAAGACCCACCTGCCGTTTGACGCCGTGCCGTTCAGCACCTCCGTGAAGTACGTCTACATCGGCCGCGACGCCCGCGACGTGCTGTGGAGCGCCCACAATCACGCCACGTCGTTCACCGACACGGCCTGGGCGGCCATCAACGCCTCCGAAGGGCCGTGGCCCAAGTGGAGCGCGCCGACGCCGGACGTGCGCGAGTACTACCTGCACTGGCTCGAGACCGACGAAACGCCCGGTTTCCATGACCTGTCGTTCTGGGAGAACGGTCAGAGCTGGTGGGATCAGCGCGATCAGCCGAACGTGTTCCTGCTGCACTACGCGAACGTCATTGCCGACATGGCGAGAGATGCGCCGCCTGGCGGCGTTCCTCGGCGTCGAGATCGACGAGGCGCGGCTGCCGCTCATGATCGAACACTGCAGCATCGACTACATGCGTGACGCCGCGAAGGGCGCGCCGATCGAGGCGTTCTTCAAGAACGGCGCGGCCAGCTTCTTCAACAAGGGCACGAACGGCCGCTGGCGGGAGGTGCTATCCGCCGAGGAGATCGCGCGGTGTGACGCGGTGGCGGCCGAACGGCTGACCCCCGACTGCGCGCACTGGCTACGCACGGGCGAGCTGCTCTCGTAAGCCGCCTGGCGCTAACTGGCGCGGAACCGCCGGGCCGTCCGCTTTGGGTCGGAAGCGGACGTTGGAACCCCACCGGAGAGCCGGCCATAGCGCTCGTCGACAGAGCGAACCTCCGTCCCGCTTGGGGCTTGGGCGCCTATACCCCCGACAGGCCCGTCTGCAGGTCCGCGGCGTCCATCACCGGCGTAAGGTCGAACGTGGCGTTCAGGCCCATGAAGAAGGGCTCTGCCAGCGGCGGTATCTGCGCGGGCGAGGCCAGATCGAACACGGCGATCATGGTGCGCTTCCCTTCAAACGCGCCGAAATACGCGGCCTCTGGTTTGGCTTTCTCCAAGAACTCCTGGATCACTTTCGGCAAGCTGCCGTCACTGACCGCCTTGTTGCCAGCATCGACCGGGACCTGCATCTTGAGCATCACGCGCATGGGTCTCTTCCTCGTCTTGCCGCCGTCCTTGGTGGCGAAACGGTTCTAGGTCCTGAACGATGTGTCGCATAGCGCCGATCGCCTGCGCCGGACGCCTCCCGGCGATGCCCTGCCGGGCCTTCGCGTTGCCCGCCGCCCTCTGTGCGCCGACGGCGGCCGCCCTCGGCCCGATCACCTGAGCCGCGCGGGGCGCGTTTCCGCGTTCTTCCGATTGAGCTAGGATCCCCCGTCCACAAGAGGGAGAGAGCCGCGATGTCGGACGCGAACCTCGCTAAGCCGCCGGTCGGGGTGGGCCACATGGCGCTGACCGTCGCCGACGTGGAGACCAGCAACCGCTTCTACTCGACGCTCGGCCTGCGCATCGTCGGCAAGGGCGACAACATGTCGATCCTGGAGCTGCGCGGCGGCACGCATCTGCTGCTCTTTCAGCGCGGCGGCCCGTCCGCCGAGGCGGACAGCCCTTTCGAGCCGGCCGCGTCCGGCGCGGTCGACCTGATGATCGAGGGCCGCACGTTCGAGGAGCTCGACGCCTACCGCGCGACGCTGATCGCCGGCGGCGTCCAGCCCGATCCGATCGCTGACAAGCGTTACTTCGGCCACTACATCTTCAAGACACGGGACCCCGACGGCAACGAGGTGACCGTCTCCACCAGCCACGCCAGCGACCTGCCCGTCTAGCGGCGGGCTGGTTGAAGCGGCCGCGCGGTGGCTGTGCCGCTAGCCCGCCGGCTTCGGCGCCATGTCGCCGGCCAGGGACTGCTCCCATTGGTGCAGCGTCCGGTCGACGCGGTCGATCAGGTCGTCGAGCTGGTCGGGCGTGATCACGAACGGCGGGGCGATCCACATCGGCAGCCCCCGGCTCATCAGCGGCCGACGGCGGGCGCCATAGAGGGCCGAGTAGAACACCACCCCGTTGGCGAGGCCGGTCTCCTGGAACCGTTGCTCGGCGTGCAGCTCGGAGGGGAACCAGGCGCGCGGCTCGACGTCCGGCCGGGCAAGCTCCATCACCATGAACAGGCCCCAACCGCGCACGTCGGCGACCGCCGGGTGCGCCTTCAGCCGCTCGGCGTGGCTGAACAGCTGCTTGCCCAGCGTCTCGACCCGCTCGGCCATCTCGTCGTCCTTCATCACCTGAATGGCGGCGACGCCGGCGGCGCAGGCCAGCGGATGCCCGCCGTTGGTGAAGCCGTGCACGAAGGTGAGGCCGCGCGCGAACGGCTCGTTGACCCTGTCGCTCACCACCGCGGCCCCCAGTGGAACGTAGCTGGACGAAATGCCCTTGGCGACGGTCATGATGTCGGGTGTGACGCCGAAGTGCTCCATCGCGAACCACTTGCCCGTGCGGCAGAAGCCCGAGACCACCTCGTCGGCGATGAGCAGCACGTCGTTTTCGTCGCAGATGCGGCGGATCTCGCGCCAGTAGCGTTCCGGCGGCACGACGCCGTACTCCGAGCCGCAGCCGTGCGGCGTTGCGATGAAGGCCGCGACCGTGTCGGGGCTTTCGTAGTGGATAATCCGCTCCAGCTCCTGCGCGCAGACGACCGCCCAGTCGTCGCGGCTCATGTGCGGCGGGCGGCGGTAGTCGCTGTACTGAGCGTGCTTGGGCCAGTGCGGCACCATCGGGTCGTAGCGGCGCAGCGACCCAGGGTTGCCCGAGAGCCCCATCGTGGCCAGCGTCATGCCGTGGTAAGACTCGTAGTTGCTTATGATCTTGTATTTGCCCGCATTGCCCTGGGCGACATGGTACTGGCGGGCGATTTTCATCGCCGTCTCGACCGCCTCCGAGCCGCCGGAGACCAGGTAGCTGGCGTTCAGCCCCTCGGGCGCGACGCTGGCGATGGCGTCGCACAGCTTGGCGCGCATCGGGTTGCCCATCGTCGGGTGGGCGAAGGCGAACCTGTCGAGCTGGTCCTTGATCGCTGCGTTCAGGCGCGGGTGGGCGTGGCCCAGGCTGACCGCGAACGGGCCGCAGCTGGCGTCGTAGTAGCGGTTGCCGTCCTCGTCGTAGATGAAGACGCCCTCGGCGCGCGCAATGTTGGCGCCCACAGGGTGATGGGCGAAGGCGTTGCTCCAGAGGTTGCGCTCCACGACCATGTCGTCGGCCATCTCATCCTCCTCCGGCTGGGCGCCCCTTCCAGGGCGCGCGGGAACCTGTAACACGAAACCGCGCGCGGCCGAGCGCCTGGGGCTGGCGCCCCAACTGTCCCCGCTCGACGCGGCGCCGCATCGATGAAGATGCTGGCGCCGCCGTGCGGCTGACGCGCCTTCAGGCGAGCTGGATGTAGACCAGCGCGTAGTAGGCGGCCAACAGGACGCAAGCGAGCACCGGCAGCGCACGGTGGACGACGACGTTGCTGGTCGCGAGACCGACGCCGGCCGCGGCGATGACCAAGCCCTGGACGGTGATGTCGAGCGGGGTCAGCGGCGCATCGGGCGTCACGAACGGGCGCGCCAGGCGGGCCAGCGAAACGACGATGACCAGCGCGTAGAACCACCGGCGGTGGTCGAAATAGTTGGCGCGCAGATCGACCGGCCGCTCGGCGCTGAACTCGCTGGGATCGGGCAGCAGGAGCGCGCAGATCAGGTAGAGCCCGACCGGGTGCGCCACGACCAGGAGAAAGGCGAAGAAGTTCCAGTTCTGCACGTCGCGCATCCGGAACAGCGACCACCAGCTCTCGATCAGAACGATCAGGAACAGCACTGCCCAGACCACAGACGGCCAATAGAGCACGACCCGCGCCCGCGCCTGGATCAGCCGGCCGAGCCCCGTCAGCACCTGGGCCATGGCGAGTCCGATGATCAGCGAGAGCAGGATCGCTAGATAGTTGAACTGCTGCTCCAAAGCCGCCCCCCGCTCTCGCGATCCGCCAACGGTGAACAAAATCGGCGCGCGCCGCCGGCGTCAACGGCGAAGAGGCCCTGTGCGCGCTCGACCGGGACCTCCGCAGCGCAGTTCGACCCGCGGCCGGGAACGGGGCCGTCCCTAAACAAATGGGTGCGGGTGTCGCCTGGGAGGCGGCGGCCTATGCGGCGGCGGGCGGCGCGGCGGCGGGCGGCGCGGCGGCGGCCGGAAAGGTGGCGGCCGGAAGGGCGGCGGTCTGCGCAGCACCATTGGCGGGGGGGGCCCGATCGGACCGACTCCCAAGCCCTGTCCGACAGCGGTTCCCACCCGCGTCCGGCTCTCCACGATCCGACTGGGCGGCGGCAGCTTGGCGGCGGCTTCGGCCGCGGCGGAGTTCGCGGCCGCGGACGATGCGGCCGCAGAGCTTTCGCTCGACGCCGGTGGCGCGGCGCTGGCGGAGCTGGCGATCGCCGAGCTCGCGACGGCCGAACTGGCGACGGCCGAGCTGGCGATCGCCGAGCTCGATGGCGGCGCCGGCGTGGCGTGCTGGCCGCCCAGCCAGACCGCCGTGCCGCCGGCGACGGCCAGCGCGCCGCCGACCACGACCGCGCCGATCGCCACCATGGCGCCGGTCGTCATCCTGGTTCTGGTTCGGGTGACGGCGGTCGGGGTGGCGACGACCGGCTTGGCCGCGGGCGGCGCGACCACCGGGCCGGCCGGCGGCGTCACAACAACGGCCGCCGCTCCGGCGGTCGCCTTCGGGTCCAGCAGCGCGTGCAGCTGCCGGGCCAGTTCGCGAATGTGCATCTCGAGCGGCGGTGTGAAGGCGTCAAGCCAGTGTGGCGTGCTCAGAAAGTACTCGAGCCCGCGCTGAGGCGTCACATTCTCGATCCGGAAGGGCAGTAGCGGGATCCGCCGGTTCGCGGCGCGCTCGATCTCGCGCTCGATCTGCGGCGAGGCGTTGGCGGCGTCCGAGAAGATCAGCACCATCGCGCGGCACTCATTGATCGCGTCGATGATCGCGCCGGCGTAGCTGACGCCCGCCTGCACGTCGCGCGGTGCGATCCAGCAACGGAGTCCGTCGGATTCGAGGAGCGCGCAGACCGCGTCGGCAGCCGGCTTGTCCTTTGACGAATGGCTGATGAAGACGTCGTGCGCCATCAACTGCGAAGCCTAGACTTGGCCGGACGTTTGGGCAATTCGCTACCGTTTGACGGGCGGCGAGAGGGCGGCATAACGCTGTTCGGCCGTTTCATGACCGGGCTTGTTGATTTATAGTGTTACGGAGGGGCCGCCGACGAGGGCCGGCCTGACGGGGAGGGAGAGCATGCAATCGCGTTTGAAGGTCCTGGCCGTGGCCAGTGTCTTGGCGATCTCGGCCTGCACTGGCTACACCGTCGGGATGGATCAGCCGCACATGCAGAACGCGCTGGGCGACCTGCAGAACGCCAATTCGGAGCTGGCCGTGGCCGCTGCCGACAAGGGCGGCCACCGCGAGGCGGCGATGAACTTGATCAATCAGGCGATCGTGCAGGTGCAACAGGGCATCGCCTACGCCGGCGGGTGAGACGTTTGCGGTCGGCGTAACGGCGTTCGCCCGTTTCACCGCCGCGGTTGTTGATTTACTGTGTTACGGGGCGCGCGGTTCATGCGGCCGAACGAGGAGGAACTCAGTCATGCAGATGCGTACGAAGATTCTGGCCGTGGTCGGGGCCATGGCGATCTCGGCCGGCGCCGGCTACAGCGTGGCCCAGGTCAACCAGCCCCACATGCAGAACGCCCTGAGCGATCTGCAGGCCGCGCGCGGCGAACTCCAGGTGGCGCTCACTGACAAGGGCGGTCACCGCGTGGCCGCGCTCAGCCTGGTCAACCAGGCGATCGCCCAAGTCCAACAGGGCATCGCCTACGCCTACTAGGCGCTGAACACGGCCGGCCGAGCGACCCTCTCCGTCCGGTGAGGGCGTTCGGCCGCGGGCTGTGTTTCACTCTCTAGCGGTGCACCTCGTTAAGCTGGACCGCCGTCCTGATTTACAATCAAAAGTGCTGTAAGGCGTCGCGCCCGGCGTCGCCATCCCGCGCCGGTGAAAGCGCGGGCGCCGGGGGCAAGCGCGCCAAGCGTTAGTAGGCGTAGTTGATGCCCTGGTGCACCTGGCTGATCGCCTGGTTGACCAGGCTCAGCGCCGCCACGCGGTGGCCGCCCTTGTCGGGGGTCGCCACAGCCAGCTCGGTGCGCGCGGACTGGAGGTACCCAAGGGCGTTCTGCATGTGGGGCTGGTAGACCTGCGCCACGGAAAAGCCCGCGCCGGCGGAGATGACCATGAGCGCGCCGGCCGCGGCCAGCGTCTTTACAGGCAGTTTCATCAGTTCGTTTCCTTCTCTCAGGCGCCCCCCGCCAGGAGCGGCGGGAACGGTGCGCGGGAAAGGCAATGCGCTACCGCGCCGATATCGACGGTGAAGCTGCCGTTCAGCGGCGGTTTAGCTGCCGCCCCCGCGGGGTCGAGGCCGTCGCGGCCCCACGCGTTGCGGGCCGCTAAGGGGGCTGGCGCATTCGCCCGCGCGGTGGAAAGGTCTTCAACGCTATGGCCGATCCCTCCCGACCCCCACGCTTTCCGCCGCTCTCCTTGGAAGAGATGACGCCCGCGCAGCGGGAAGCGGCCGACGGCATCCGGGCCGGGCCGCGCGGCGGCCTCCGCGGGCCGTTCCAGGCCTGGCTGCGCAGCCCGAGGTTCGCCGACCTAATGCAGCGGGTGGGTGCTTACCTGCGTTTCGAGACCAGCGTGCCGGCGCGGTTGAACGAGCTCGCCATCCTGATCACCGCTCGCGCCTGGGATGCGCAGTTCGAGTGGTGGGCGCACGAGCGGCTGGCGCGCGAGGCGGGCCTCGATCCGATTATCG
>DATNIH010000172.1:0-2312 GCA_035604515.1 Caulobacteraceae bacterium
GGACCTCGGCCTTCAGCGCGTCGATCTCGCTCCTGACGCCGTCGGCGGCCGGCGCGGCCGCGTGGCGGTAGTGGTGCTTGGTCTTGGCTTCCGCCGCCGGCGCGATGGCCAGGGCGAGCAACGCGCCCAGCGCGGCTCCGCCGAGCAGCGAGGTACGTATCGTCATTATAGGAGTCCCCCTTCGTTGGAGCGCCGTCCGCACGCGGCGGTCCGGCGAATCCCGTGGGGGGACGGATTAGCGCCGCCGTGTAACGCTTAGCCGACAGTAGCATGACAGTTCTGTGACGAGGATTCGGCGCCACGGTGTCACAAAACCGATAACCACGGGGGCTAAGGACGGGGCCTTGGGAGCGACATGGAACGGGGCTCGCTCCATCCAGGAGATAACCATGTTGAAGAAACTCGCAGCTGGGATCGCCGGTGTGGCGATCGCAGCCGTCGGAGTCGCGGCTATCGCGGCCAACCTCTCGGGCGCTGGCGCGACCTTCCCGGCGCCGATCTACCAGAAGTGGGCCGAGGCCTATAAGGGCGCGACCGGCAACCAGCTGAACTATCAGGCGATCGGCTCGGGCGGGGGCATCAAGCAGATCGAAGCCAGCACGGTCGACTTCGGCGCGTCCGACAAGCCGCTCACGCCCGACGTCCTGGCCGCCAACGGCCTGCAGCAGTTTCCGACCGTGGTCGGCGGTGTGGTCCCCGTGGTCAATCTGCCGGGCATCGCACCGGGCGGCATCAGGCTCTCGGGCGGCATCCTGTCGGACATCTACCGCGGCGTGATCCCATACTGGGATGATCCGCACCTCACCGCGCTGAACCCTGGCGTGAAGCTGCCGCACGAGAAGATCACCGTCGTCCACCGTTCGGACGGCTCGGGCACCTCGTTCATCTACACAACCTACCTCAGCAACATGGGACCGTCCTGGGCGAAGGATGTCGGCGCCAGCGACTCGGTCAACTGGCCAACCGGCATCGGCGGCAAGGGCAATGACGGCGTCGCGGCGCTGACCCGCCAGACCGTCGGCGCGATCGGTTACGTCGAATACGCCTACGCCAAGCAGAACCACATGACCTACGCCCTGCTGCAGAACAAGGCGGGCCGGTGGGTCGCGCCGACCGCGGCCAACTTCGCCGCCGCCGCCGCGGGCGCCAGGTGGACGTCAGCGCCCGGCTTCTACCTGCTGTTGGTCAATCAGCCCGGCGCCAACGCCTGGCCGATCAGCGGCGCGACTTTCATCCTGATGCACAAGAAGCAGACCAACGCCCAGGCCGGGCACGACGTGCTGGCTTTCTATGACTGGTGCTACAAGAACGGCGATCCCGCCGCCGAAAGCCTGGACTACGTGCCCCTGCCCGCGTCGGTGAAGGATCTGGTCCGCAAGTCGTGGGCCGGCATCACCGGCCCGAGCGGCAAGCCGGTCTATCCGTAAGGCTTCAAGTCTCCGCCGAGCCCGTTCCGCCGGCCGTAAGCCGGTCAGGGACGGGCGCTCGGCGGGACAGGCCGTCCCGCCCTCTCGACTTTCGCCAGCGACAGGCCCATGGCCGAATTTGCAATGACCGACGCCGCCGCCCTGCCGAGCCACAGCCCGACGAGGGGCGCTCGCACCAGTCCCAAGGGCGCGGGCTTCGAGATCTGGTTCGAGTATCTGTGCTTCGCGGCGGCGACCATGCTGCTGGCGACACTGGGCGGCATCCTGGTCTCGCTGATCATCGGCGGCTGGCCGGCGTTCGCCAAGTTCGGTGTCTCGTTCTTCGTCACCTCGACCTGGGATCCGGTCCAGGAACAGTTCGGCATCGCCGCCCTCATGATCGACACGGTCCTGGTGGCCTTCCTGGCGCTGCTGATGGCGGTGCCGATCTCGTTCGGCGTGGCGTTCTTTCTGGTTGAGCTGTGTCCGACCTTCCTGCGCCGGCCTATCGGAACCGCAGTCGAGCTGCTGGCTGGGATTCCTTCGATCGTGTACGGCATGTGGGGCCTGTTCGTGTTCGGCCCGGTGTTCGCCAAGTACGTCGAAAATCCGCTGATGAACGCGGCGCCGCCCGGATCCATCTGGGACAAGCTCACCAGCGGCGTGCCCAATGGCACCGGCATCCTCGCCGCATCGATCATCGTCGCGATGATGGTGCTGCCGTTCATCGCCGCCACCCTGCGCGAGCTGCTGCTGACGGTGCCAGCGCAGGTGCGCGAGAGCGCCTACGGCCTTGGCGCCACCACCGGCGAGGTAGTGATGAAGGTCACCCTGCCCTACGTCCGCCGCGGGGCGATCGGGGCGGTGATGCTGGGCCTGGGCCGCGCGCTCGGCGAGACCATGGCC
>DATNIH010000173.1:0-22146 GCA_035604515.1 Caulobacteraceae bacterium
GGGCCAGGAGGGCGCGATCCAGCCCTTTTCCGCCAGGATACGGTGCCAGGAGAGGTGGTCTTCCTTCGCCAGCTCCTCGCCGCGCAGCTCCTTCTCGCGCAGCGCTCTGGGATAGGCCTCGGCCAGGAACTGTCTGGCCTCGGCCTGGAAGGCCAGGTCTTCGGGGGAGAAATCGAGATCCATCGTCGCCCTTCGTGGTGGACCTCATACATAGCCGGTGTGGACGCGTGCGCAATCGCAACCCTGGCCAGCGATCGAGGAGGCGCGGTGTCAAACCCTTCCCCCATCGGCGAAGCGCGCTGCGCGCGGCTCGCCGCTTTCCCTCAGAGGGGGAAGGGTTATGCCGACCTAGTTCATCCGCTCCACGATGATCGCCGGCGCCATGCCGCCGCCGGCGCACATGGTGACGAGGCCGCGCCGCAAGCCGCGCCGTTCCAGCTCGTCGACCATGGTGCCGATCAGCATGGCGCCGGTGGCGCCGATCGGGTGGCCGAGCGCGATCGCGCCGCCGTTGACGTTGACCTTCTCGCGGTCGAGGCCGAGGTCGCGGATCGCCTTCTCCACCACCACGGCGAAGGCCTCGTTGATCTCGAACAGGTCGATGTCGTCCACCCCCAGGCCCGCCTTCTTGAGGATGTTGCGGATCGCTGGCGCGGGCGCGTTCAGCATCAGCGTCGGGCAGTCGCCCATATTGGCCATGGCGACGACACGAGCCCGCGGCGTCATGCCGTGGCTCTTGGCGTACTCGGGCGAGGCCAGCAGCAGCGCCCCCGAGCCGTCGACGACGCCGGAGGAATTGCCGGCGTGGTGGACGAACTTGATGTCGACATCGGGGTACTTCTGCAGGATCAGGCTGCGGAAGGTGGCGCCGGTGTCGTCGACGGCGATGTCGGCCATGGCCTCGAACGACGGCTTCAACGCGGAGAGCCCTTCGAACGTCGTCTGCGGCCGCGGAAACTCCTCATGGTCGAGCGCGAGCGAGCCGTCCTCGTGGTAGACCGGGATCAGGCTCTTGCTGAAGCGGCCCTCGTCGAGGGCGATGGCCGCGCGCCGCTGGCTCTCGAGCGCGAGCCTGTCGACGTCGTCGCGCGTGATACCCTCCATCGTAGCGATGGTGTCGGCGCAGATGCCCTGCTGGGTCTGCGGGTGGCTCTTGCGCAGGCGCATGTTGCCGCTGTCGAACACCGGCGAGGCGCCCGGGGTCGGCGGCGGGCGGCCCTTGCCGCTCATCATCTCCGTGCCGCCGGCCACCACCAGGTCTGACATGCCGGCCTTAATGGTCGAGGCGGCGAAGTTGACCGCGGTGATGCCGGAGCCGCAGAAGCGGTCGAGCGTCACGCCGCTGGAGCGCACGTCGTAGCCGGCGTCGAGCGCCGACATGCGGCCGAGGTCCCCGCGCGCCAGGCCGGTCTGCGAGCTGCAGCCCCAGATCACGTCGTCCACCTCGGCGGTGTTGAGTTTGTTGCGCTCGGCCAGCGCCCGCAGCACGGTCGACCCGAGCTGCTGCGGATGGATCTCGGCCAGCGCGCCCTTGCCGATCTTGCCGACGCCGCGCGGCGTGCGGCACGCATCGATGATCCAGGCTTCGGTCATTGGCTCAATCCCTTGTGGTGTGTGCTGGGCTCCATCGAGCCCGGTTGCTCTAAATCACGAAAGCCGATCTGGCGGAAATTCACAATCAGCCTCGCGCGGCGCTGAGCTGGCGGTGCAGGTCCGTGCTGAGGCGGCGCAGCCGCGGCGCGGCCGAGCCGGCGGCGAAGGCGAGCAGGGTCACGGCGAAGCCGAGCTTCAGTTCGCGCCGCAACGTGTCGATCCCGATCTCCCCGGCGATCCAGTCGCCGAGCACCCCGGCGCTGATCTGGATCAGGAGGGCGCTGACCACGACCGGGTCGGCGCCACGCCGCAACCACCCTTCGCGCACGGCCGCGGCCACCATCATGCGCCAGAACCGGATCCGCGGCGCCCGCAGCGTCGCCTGCAGGCCAAGTTCGCCGCCGCCCGGCCGCCGCCACATGATCGCGCGATAGAAGGCCGGGTCGGCCTGGTAGAGGTCGGCGGCGATGTCGAGCGCATCAAAGATGCGCGCCAGCACGTCGGCCGAGGGCGCGGCGGCCACCAGTTGCTCGAAGTCCGCCAGGTCCTGGTCAAACACCCGCGCCAGCACCGCCTGTTTCGACTCGAACAGGTTGTAGACCGTCGACAGGCTGACGCCGGCGCGCTCGGCGACGGCGCGCATGGAAAGTTCCTCGATCCCGATCTCGCGCAGCAGGTCGTGGGTCGCCTTGACGATGCGTTCGCGGCGCTCGCGCTTGGCCCGCTCGCGCCGCGATCCGTCGACCCGCTCCTCGTCCTGGGCCAGTTCGCCCGCCTGCAAGGTCCGCTCCCGCGCTTGATCCGCGCCGTGATCATGACCGGTTCGGCGCGGAAATCTAGTTGACAAAAGTGGAATTAGTTCCAATTTTTGGCGACCTGCAGGCGAGCGGGTGGCTTCCGCACTTGGGAGCGATCAGGGAAGGCGCCGCATGACCGGGGACGCACTGACGGTCGCCAAATCCCAGTTGCGCGAGGAAGGCTGGTGCGTCCTGCCGGACGTGCTGGGCGCCGGGCGCACCTACCACGCGCTCGAGCGGCTGTGGGCGGCGGCAGGCGAAAGCGAGCGCCGAGGCCTGTCCACCTTCATGCCGGTGCTCGACCCCAACGCCAGCAATGTGCGGGTGTTCTACCTGCTCGAACTCGATGGGGTGTTCCGCGAGCTCATCCAGCACCCGACCGCGGTGACGCTGGTGGAGTCGCTGCTGGGCGAAGGCTTCCTGATCTCCAACTTCACCGCCAACATCGCCCGGCCGGGATCGCGCTCGATGGCGCTGCACTCGGACCAGTCGCTGGTCGTACCGGAGCCCTGGCTGCAGCCGTGGGCGCTCAACATCATCTGGTGCCTGACGGACGTCAGCTTCGAGAACGGCGCCACGCTCTTCATCCCCGGCAGCCACCGCTGGCAGACCCGCGCCGAGATCCCGGCCGATGCTGACCGGCGCCTGCGCCCGTTCGAGGCCAAGGCCGGCGCTATCATCGCGATGGACGGGCGCATGTGGCACACCTCGGGCGCCAACATCACCGCCGACCAGGACCGCGCCCTGCTGTTCGGCTACTACACCCGGCCGTTCCTGCGGCCGCAGGTGAACTGGAACGCCTGCCTCTCCGCCTCGACGCAGGCCGGGCTCGATCAGCGCATGCGCGGCTGGCTCGGCCTCGACATCACCGCCAACACCGGCCAGGTCGCCGACCTGCGCTACCTCGAACACCAGTTCGCCCGCCGCGAGGAGCCCGCATGAGCCTGGCCTTCGAACAAGCGCCGGCCCGCGGCAGCCCAGCGGTCCCCGCCCCCACCCGCGACCTCGCCCAGGGCCTGAAGAACATCGCCGAGTACGGCCTGACCATCGTGCCTGACGTGCTGATCGGCGACGCGCTCAAGCGGGCGCGGGATGCGCTCTACCGCGCCGCGGAGTCCGACCGCGCCCGCGGACGCGAGCAGAAGTTCGGCCTCGACTATGCCGACGACGACACCAACCAGCGGGTCTGGAACGTGCTCAGCCGCGATCCGGCGTTCGAGGACCTGGCGTTCCACCGCATCGCCGTCGACTATGTGAAGGCGGTGCTGGGCTGGCCAGCTCTGCTCGGCAACATCTCGGCCAACATCACCGGTCCCGGCGGCGGCGAGATGGTGCTGCACGCCGACCAGATCTTCGTCCCCGAGCCCTGGGCCAGCGAGCCGCAGGGTCTGAACGTCGCCTGGTGCCTCGACGACTTCACCGAAGCCCGCGGCGCGACGCGCTTCGTTCCCGGCAGCCACAGGCTCAACCGCGCGCCGCGGCCTGAGGATGCGCAGACGCCGACCGCGCCGATGGCGGCGCCGGCGGTCTCGGCCGTCGTGTTCGAGAGCCGGGTCTGGCACAAGACCGGGCACAACCGCACCGCCGCCGATCGGCGCGCCGGCGTGTTCGCCTGGTACACCCGGCCGATCTACCGCACGCAGGAGAACTGGTTCCTGTCGCTGCGCCCGGAGATCCGCCAGTTCGCCAGCGAAGAGGCGTTGGTGCTGCTCGGCTACAAGACCGTCGGCCTCGGCCTCGTCAACGGCGCCTCCCCAGCCTAAACCCCGCCAAACGGAGCCCCACCCATGTCAGCCCAACAGGATCGGCCCGCCAGCCGCTTCGCCATCTACCGGGGCGCGGAGGCGCCCGCGTTCTCCGAGATCGACGTGATGGACTACGAGGGAATGTCGCCGCAGCTGGAGGCGAACTTCAAGGCGCTCGGCGAGGCGGGCGTTAACGAAGGCCAGACGGTGAAGCTGCTGTTTTCGGCACCCGGCTTCAGCCTGACCTACGCCTGGTTCAAGAGCGGCTTTCCCCTGCCCCGCCACAGCCACAACGCCGACTGCCTCTACTACATCGTGGCCGGCAGCCTGACCCTGGGAACCGAGACGCTCGGCGCCGGCGACGGCTTCTTCGTGCCGGCCGATGCGGCCTACGCCTATACGCCCGGCCCCGAGGGCGTCGAGGTGCTCGAGTTCCGCCAGACCGACCACTTCAACATCAAGTTCTTGGCCGGCAGCCCCGCCTACTGGGCCAAGGCGGTGGCGGCGGTTCAGGCCGAGCGCGGCGCCTGGGCAAGCCAGCCGCGCCCGCAGACGCGGGCGCCAGTGACCGCCTAGGAGCGCCCCTCTGGCGCGGCGGGAAACGCGACAACCGTACCTGCCGGCTCGGCGCGCAGGTCTCGGTGCGACAGCATCAGCACGCCGGCGTCGGTAATCTGCCAGCCGCTGCGGTTGCGGGTGGCGAAGCCGAGTTCGGTCAGGCCGCGCGCTTCCGAGATGCCGATCCAGCCGACAACCTCGCCGGCCTTCTTGCGGGCCAGGTTGCGCAGCGCGTCGATCTGGGCGTCGCTGAGCACCAACCTACAAGCCTCCCAGCGCATCGGCGCGGGTCGCGCGCGCGCCGTGCAGGCGTTCCAGCTCCTGGCGCAGGCGCATGACCTGACTACCGAGGTCGGTGACGTCATCCTGCAGTTGGGCGCACCTCAGCTTGAGATAGGCGTTCTCCCGCACGAGTTTTGCGCTTTCAGCGTCGTCCATGATCATGCCTCGGACGCCGGAACTCCGATCACGCTCGGGTCCTGAAGGTGCCCCTGAGCGCCAGGATATCGCGCACGCGCCCCGCCGGACCGCCGCCGATCGAGCGAGCGTCGTTGAGGCCCGCGTTTGTGCGGGAGATGGGCCGGATCAGTTTGGACATGATGTGCTTTCGCGCCCAGTCCGACGCGCGGCGCGCGCCGACGGCCAAGCCCGCTCACCCTAGCACGTCGCGAGCATGAAATGCGGGCCGCAGACAAATAAATGCTGCGGTCAGCCTGCGGATGGCCAAGAACGTCTATCGCGCCTATATAGGCTATATGAGAGCCGATCCAATTATAGTGCAGCGATGGCGCGACCTTCGCCAGATGTTGATTCGCCAGCTCGACATGTTCGACAGCGGAAACATCAGTCTCAAGTCGGATAGTATCGACGTTTCGGCAGAAGCCATCGATAATCTGAAGCGCGAAATCTTCGACTTCGACGCGTTGATCTCGGACGACGAAGCCAAGCAGGCAGCCGGCGTCTGACCGTCTGTGGCGGGGCGCACGCCAAGCTATACGGTGCGCGCCAAACGGAGGCAGGCGCGCTAGGTTGCAGCTGAGCTGCAATGCAAAGGGCCGTCCATTCATGCTCGACCTGGTCTTGGCGGTGATGCACCACCTGGCGATCCTCAGCCTGATCCTGGTCGTCGGCGCCGAGTTGGCCTTGATCCGGGGGGATGTGTCCGGCGCCGTCGCACGCCGTCTCGCGCAGGTCGATCTCGGCTACGGCATCGCCGCCGGCGTGATCGTCGTCGTCGGCGTGACCAGAGTGGTGCTGGGGGCCAAGGGCTGGGTGTTCTACGTCCACAACCCGTTCTTCTGGGCCAAGATGGCGACCTTCCTCATCGTCGGCCTGCTTTCGATCCATCCGACGGTGGCGTTCCTGCGCTGGCGCCGCGACGCCGACGCCGACGCGAGCTTCGCGCCGCCGCCAGGCGCCGTCGCCGCGGTCCGCCGCACGATTGTGATCGAGGCGGCGCTGCTGGGTCTGATCGTCGCCTTGGCGGCGGCGATGGCCCGGTACGGCGCGTTCTGAGCCGCGCCTGAACGTTGCTCCCCCTGATGGAACCCTATTTCGTCTCGACCCTGCTCGTCGCGCTCGCCGAGATGGGCGATCGCACCCAACTGCTGGCGATCATGCTGGCCAGCCGCTACCGCAAGCCGGTTCCGGTCTTGCTCGGCATCCTCGCCGCGACCATCGCCAACCACGGGCTGGCGGCGCTGGCGGGGTTCTATCTGTCGAGCCTGCTGGCGTCGGTGTGGTTCAAGTACCTGGTGGCCGGCTCTTTCATCGTCATGGCGGCCTGGTCCCTGGTTCCGGAAAAGGAAGACAAGGACGACAAGCTGCGCGATCGGCACATGGGCGTCTTCCTCACTACCGCCGTCACCTTCTTCCTGGTCGAGATGGGCGATAAGACCCAGATCGCGACGGCGGCGCTCGCTGCGCGCTACCATGAGGTGCTGATCGTCGCCGCGGGAACCACTACCGGCATGATGCTCGCCAACACGCCCGCGGTGTTCCTGGGCCATACCTTGACCCGCGCGCTGCCGCTCCGGGCGCTGAAGATCGGCGCCGCTCTGCTTTACCTTGGCCTCGGTGTCTGGGCGATCGCGACGACGGCGGGCTGGGTCCGCTAGGGGCCGTGAAGGCCAGGCTGGGCCGGCCAAGCTGGGCCGATTGTCGCGCGCGCCGGCTTGGGCCAAGGTGGGGTGCATGACTCAGGTGACGGAGAGCCGGAGCGGGCCGTTCTTCGAGGCTCACATCAGCCATCCGGGCGCGGTGCGCGACCACAACGAGGATGCGTTCCTGGCCCTGGGCGGCGAGGGCCTCTGGGTCGTAGCGGACGGCATGGGCGGGCTCGACGACGGCCAGTGGGCCTCGCGCATCCTGGCCCGCGAGCTGGCGGAAGCCCCGCTCAGCGGCGATCTGGAGCGGGACGCGGCCACCGTCGCCGAGGTCGTGCGTCACGCCAACTTCGTGATCTTCAAGGAATCCACCGAGCGGCAGAACCACATCGGCTCGACCGTGGTCGCGCTGCTGGTCCGCGGCCCGCGTTTCGCCGTGGTCTGGGCCGGCGACAGCCGGCTCTACCTGCGCCGCGACGGCGCCCTCTCCCAGGTCACCATCGACCACACCCAGGTGCAGCAACTGGTCGACGCTGGCTATCTGACCCGGCGCGAGGCCGCCGACCATCCGATGAGCCACGTGCTGGCCCGGGCGGTCGGCACCCAGGCCGAACTCGAGGTCGACACGCTGATCGGCGAGGTCCGCGCCGGCGATCTCTTCCTGCTCTGCAGCGACGGCCTGCCGCGGGTGCTCGATGACGACGAGATCGCCCACGAGCTGGAATCGGGCAACCCGAGCGCCATGGTCCAGCGCCTGGTCGACCTCGCCCTGGAGCGGGGTTCGCCGGACAACGTCACCGTGCTCGTGGTCGGCTGCGTCGACCCGTCGGCGGCGCCAGCGGGCGAGGCGTCCAGCCGGGTCCCGATCTTCGGCGGTGCGGCGGACGCGGAGGCCGTGCGAGACGCGCCAGCCGCGGCCGAACCGCTCGCCAAGGACGCCCCACCGCCGCCGCGCAGGGGTGGCGGTGCGGCGGCGATGCTCGGCGTCTTCATTGCCACGCTGCTGGTGGTCGCGCTTGGTGTCGGCGCCTGGGTGCTGCTCCCCCGCCTGAAGCAGCCGGCGCAGGCGACCAGCCAGGTGGTGGTGGTCCAGGGCGCCGTGCCGCAGGCGGGCTTGCG
The DNA here is from genome assembly GCA_035604515.1 of Caulobacteraceae bacterium. Lineage (GTDB taxonomy): Bacteria > Pseudomonadota > Alphaproteobacteria > Caulobacterales > Caulobacteraceae > Acaudatibacter. The sequence continues at coordinate 7,918 of DATNIH010000173.1, forward strand.
GCAGTTCGAGGCGGCGCTTGGCGGCGTCGATTGCAGCTGGCTGCAGATCCAGAAGATTGCGCCGGGTCCCACCGGTGTCGACCTCGCCATCGGCGGCGTCGCCGCTTCGCCCGCGTCGGTGCAGAGCGCGCTGCAGGCTGCAGCCGCCAGCGCCAAGGTCCCGGTTGCGGACATCGACCTGCAGTCGATCGCGCCCACGCCGCCTGGCCTTTGTTCGACGCTAAACGCCATGCGCCCCTTCAGGGCGGCGACGTCCCAGACCGGGCAGAACCTGACCGCCGCGCAGGACAGTTTCGCGGTGATGAAGCAGGCCGATGGCAAGGAGGCCGGGCGGGCGATCGTGACGGTGACGCCGCCGCCGCAGGGCGATTTCGCCATCGCCGAGCTTGGCGCCGACGACGGCCTGGGCCTGGTCGCGCCCGACCGCCAGACCTTCCAGAGCCTTGCGGGCGTCGCGTCGGTGGTCTCCAAGGTGCCGGACGCCGGCGGCTACCGCCTGCAGGCCGACTACGCCAAGCCCGGTTGGTCGAGCGTGCTGCTGATCATCGGCCAAGGCCCGTTTCCCAAGACGCTGCTAACCCAGCCCGCCGGCCCCAGGTCCGCCGCCTGGGCCGGCCAGTTGGCCGCAGCGGCCCGCGCCGGCGGCTGGCGGGTCGAGATGGCCTGGTACGAGATCACCGCCGGCGGCGATCTCAGCGTGATTCCGCAGACCCAGGCCCCTTCGGTCAACGCGCCGGCGATCAACGCGCTCATCGCAGCCAGCAAGGCGGCGGCGAAAAGGCCGGCCGCGAGCAACGCGACCCCGACCAACGCGACTTCGGCCAATGCGTCGAATGCGACCGCGAGCACACCCACCAACGCCACCCCACCGTCGGGCAAAGCCGCCCCGCCGGTGAAGGGCGCGACCAACGCCACCAAACCGGATATCCCGCTGTAGGTGATGCGAAGGTCGCCGGAGCGCCTGCCTCAAATCGCTCTCCCACTCCTTCGGTCATAGCCGGGCGTAAGTCCGGGCTCTCCAAGACCACGCTGCCGATTGGCCGTGCCAAGCACGGCCACACCACGGCCAGTGTGCTTGGATCGCCTGATGGGTTGGGGTGGTAGCCGCCCGGCGCTACCCGCCTTGGGAGGCCCTGAGTGCGTCGATACGGTTGCGCTCCAGGATGAAGCCGGTCATCTCGCCGCCGCCCAGCGCCTGGCCCTCGCCGACCGCGATCGACATCGGGTCTACCGGCACATTGTTGATGTGCACCTCATAGTGCAGGTGCGGTCCGGTGACCGTGGAGCGGCCGGCGCTGTCGACGCCGGTCGCGCCGACCAGGCCGATCTCCTGGCTCTGGCTGACGTGCGCGCCGGCGACGACGCCGGGCAGGATCAGACTCTGGTGCAGGTAGAGCGTCTCCCAGCCGTTCGGGTGCAGGATCTTGGTGAAGTTGCCGTTCGGACCCTTCATCCCGGAGAACTCCACCACGCCGGCGCCGGCGGCGTAGATCGGGGTGCCGACCGGGGCGGCGAAGTCGGTGCCGTTGTGCATCTTCATGAAGCCGAGCACCGGGTGGAGGCGCAGGCCGAACGGCGAGCTGATCCGCGCGCCTTCGACCGGCGTGCGCATCAGCGAGCGGATCACGCTGTGGCCGTTGGCGTCGAACCAGCCGCCGGGCTTGCCGGGCGGGGCGTACCAGTAGAGCGCCTTCGACTTGGCCTGCGTCTCCAGCGAGGCGAACAGCAGCTTGCCGGAACCCACCGCCGCGCCGTTGGGGTCGGCCTGCTGCTCGAACACCGCTTCGAACACATCGCCCGGCTTGATCTCGCGCTGGAAGTCGAAGTCGTAGGCGAACGCCTGGGCGAATCCGGGGATCAGGTCGTCGTTCACCCCCGCCGCGACGGCCGATGAGTAGAAGCTGTTCACGTCCATCTGGCCGCGCACGTCCTTGACCTGGGTGACTAAGTCGGCGCCGGCGGCGGTGGCCATGTAGCGACCGTCCGGCTGGCGCGTGACGATGGCGCCGGTCCCGTTGTCGTGCCGCGCCTCGAGGCGACTCAGCACGACCCCCGAACCCGCCGGCAGCAGCGTCAGCGTCACCCGCAGCTCGCCACTGCCGCCGCCGAGCTGGACCTGCGCGGCCTGGGTGGCGGCCTCGGCGTCGATCTCGGCCACGCCGGCGCTGGTCAGCGATCCAAGCAGTTCCTGCGCCCCGCTCAGCGCCAGCGAGCGGCGCTGCGCGCCTGGGACGACCGTCGCCATCACCGTCCTGATCGTCACCACCTTGACCGAGTGCGCCGGGTGGAACCTGCGCCAGGCGACATAGCCCACGCCGCCAACGGCGATCATGACCCCCACAAGCACGCCGGCCAGGATCCAGCCCCCGGACGAGGACTTCGGCCGAATCGGCGCCGCCCGTGGCTGCGACCACGATTTCGGGTTGAAGGTCGGGGCGGCGGCCGGTTTGGACGCATCAGGCTTCGCCGCGCCCCATCGGCGCGGGTCGAAGGATGGTCCATCCGATCCGGGGTCGGTCATTTCCGATCCTTGCGCGGGCGCCGCTTCCGCTTTTCTGCGCGCCCCATGGCTTCAGAGCGGTTAGAAGTCGTGCTTAGAGTACAGGCTGTTTGCTGTTTGGGACATCGCATGCAGGGTGAGAACCGTGTGGCATGGCGCGAGGGGATGTTCCTCCGTCCGCAACACTTTCAGCAGCAGGACCGATTTGTCGACGCCCTGATCCGGGCGCGAACCGAGGCGCTGCGCCCCTACCCGTGGGGCCTCACCGCGCTGAAGGTGAACGCCTCGCTGGCCTCGCTCGGCAAGTTCGCGATCGAGCGTTGCGCCGGCCTGTTCGCCGACGGCCAGCCGTTCTCCACCCCTGACGACTTCCCGCCGCCGCCGCCTCTGGATGTCCCGCTGGATACCCGCGACGCCATCGTCTACCTCACCCTCCCGGCCCGCCAGCCTGGCGCGGTGGAGTTCCAGGCGAGCGACGAGACCGGCGATGCCGCCCGTTTCCTGGTCGACGAAGAGGACGCAGCCGACACCTTCTCCGACGAGCGCACCCGCGAAACGATCGAGACGGCGCGGCCGAACCTGCGTTTTGGCGTGACCCGCGACCAGACCTACGGGCGAATCACCGTCGGTCTTGCCCGCATCCGCGAAGTGCAGAACGGCCAGCTGATCTTCGACGAGCGCTACATCCCGCCCACGCTCGATGTGCGCGCCATCCCCCGCTTGAACGGGCTGCTCACCGACATCATCGGCCGGGTCGATCAGCGGGCGGAGGAACTGGCCGTGCGCGCGGTCGAGGCCACGGACGGCGGGGCGGAGACCTTCGCCAGCTTCCTGCTGCTGCAGTCGATCAACCGCTGGGGTCCGATGCTGACCCACATCGAGAGCCTGCCGATGCTGCACCCGGAGCGGCTGTACGAGGCGTTCGTCGCCATGGCGGGCGAGCTCTCGACCTTCGTGCGCGCCGACCGCAAGCCGCCCAGGTTCCCGATCTACGACCACGAGGCGCTACAGCCGACCTTCGAGCCGGTGTTCGAGGCGCTGCAGGCGGCGCTGTCGGCGGTGTTCGACCGCTCTGCGGTGCAGCTGCCGCTCGAGCTAGCGGGGCCGGGGGCCTACCTGTCGCGCATTACCGACCGCAACCTCTACCAGCACGGCTTCTTCTACCTGGCGGTCAAGGCTGGCGCCTCGCTGGACGAGATCCGCGGCCGGTTCCCGTCGATGGCCAAGATCGGGGCGGTGGAGCGCATGCGCCAGATCGTCGATTCGGCCCTGCCCGGCGTGCCGTTGCGGCACGCACCGACGCCGCCACCGCAGATCCGGGTGATCCCCGGCTACGTCTACTTCGAGCTCGACCGCGGCGCGCAGGACTGGCGCGATTTCGCCTCAGCGACCGCGCTGGGCTTGCATGTCGCCGGCGACTGGCCTGATCTGCGCCTCGAGCTGTGGTGCGTGAAAAGGTCGACGCGATGAGTAGCGACGACAACAATTCAAACCGCACGGTCTTTAGGCCGTCGCCGCTGCAGGGCCTGCGCAACCGGCCGCCCGAGCAAGGCGGGAGCGACACCCAGTACCCCCCGCCGCCGGGCGCCACACCGCAGGGCCAGCCGCCGCAAGGCCAGCCGTTTCCGCCCCAGCAACCGCAGCCGCAGTCGTTTCCCCCGGCTCAGCAACCACCGCAGCCGTTCCCGCAGCAGCCGGCGCCGCAGCCCTTCCCACAGCAGCCCGCCCCGCAGCCGTTCCAGCCGCAGCCTGAGCCGTTCGCGCCTCAGACGCCGCCCTACGCCGCCCCCCAACCGCAGGCGCAACAACAGTACGCGCCGCAGCCGGTCCCGCAGGCGCGGCTGATCGACGACGACATCCCGCGTCCCGCCGCGCCGGCGAAGGTGCGCAACGTGATGATGGACCTGGCCGCGCCGGTGCTGGCGCTGGCGGCGAGCGTCCGCTCGGGCCGCGCGCAGGTCCCGCTGCCCCAGCTGCACGGCCAGGCGACCAACCTGATCGCCGGCTTCGAGCGCACGATGGCCCAGGCCGGCTACCCCGAGGAGCAGAAGCAGCGCGCCAAGTACGCGCTCTGCGCCACCGTCGACGACATCGCCCAGAACCTGCCGGGCCAGGCGGCGGATGGGGCCGAATGGGCCCGGCGCAGCATGACCGTGCACTTCTTCGCCGAAAACATCGGCGGCGACCGCTTCTGGCAACTGGTCGACGACATGCTGAGCCGCCCGGCCGAGAACCGCGACCTGATCGAGCTCTACCACGCCTGCCTCGCGGCCGGGTTCGAGGGCCGCTTCCGGGTGATGGGCGATGGCCGCCGCCGGCTCGACGACGTGATGAGCCGGCTCTACGCGGCGCTGGAGCACGTGCGCAGCCTCTCCCAGACGGAGCTGTCTCCGCACTGGCGCGGCCAGCCGACACCGATGAACAAGGTCGGGTTCTGGGGCCCGATCATCCTTGCCGCGGCCGCTGCGCTCGGCCTGCTGTTCCTGATCTACGTGATCCTGCGCCTCGTCCTGATGCAGACCAGCGACCCGGCCATGACCGCGCTGAAGAACCTCAACCCCAGCGATCCGCTGCGGCTCTCCCGGGCCGCCGTGGCGCCGCCGGCCGCCCCCTCGAGCCAGCTGCAAACCTTGCAGACCTTCCTGGCGCCCGAGATCGCGCAACACCTGGTGGTGGTGCTGGAGGACGCGACGACGGTGCGGGTGCGCACCACGGTCGGCGAGCTGTTCAAGTCGGGCTCCGATCAGCTCAACCCCGGCCACGAGCCGCTGTTGCTGCGCATCGGCGCGGCGATCGACACCCAGCCGGGTCCCGTCAAGGTCGAGGGCGACGCCGACTCGGACAAGGTCTCGTCGCTGAGCTTCCCGGACAACTTCGCGCTCTCGAAGGCCAGGGCCGACACTGCGGCGGCGATCATTCGCACCAAGCTTACCGATCCCAGTCGCATCTCGACGGTCGGCCTGGGCGATAGCCAGCCGATCGCGTCGAACGACACGGCCGCCGGCAAGTCTCAGAACCGGCGCGTCGAATTCGTGATTCCGCGCAGTCAGTAGAGGGGCGACGGGTTTTCAGGGTGGCGGGGCGGTGAGACGGTTCTTCCTCAACTGGTGGACGCTGACGCTGCTGGCCGCCGTGCTGGTGGCGCTGCTGCTGGCGCTCGGCCTGCCGATCTTCGTCGCCTTCCTGCGCCCCTGGTGGGTGCGCCTGCTGATGGTGCTGGGCGTCGCGCTGATCTGGGGGATCTTCGCACTGATCCACGTGCTGACCGCCCGCGCCAAGTCGGACGCGATCGCCGAGGAGATCGCCCAGCCGCCGCAGCCCGGCGACGAGGAAGCCGCGGCGCTCTCCCAGCGCATGACCGAGGCGATGGCCCAGCTGAAGAAGGCCAGCGGCGACAAGCGCGACTACCTCTATAGCCGCCCCTGGTACGTGATGATCGGTCCGCCCGGCGCCGGCAAGACCACCGCGCTGCTCAACGCCGGCCTGCGCTTCCCCTTCGCCGACAGCGCGCTGAAGGGCGTCGGCGGCACGCGCAACCTCGACTTCTGGTTCGCCGACGAGGCGGCGCTGGTGGACACCGCAGGGCGCTACACCACCCAGGATTCCGACGCGGCGGTCGACGCCCGCTCCTGGGAGCATTTCCTCGGCCTGCTGCGCAAGCAACGTCCGTTGCAGCCGATCAACGGTATCCTGGTGGCGATTGGCGTCGACGAGCTGCTGCGCAGCGACCTGGCCCACCTCGACGCCCACGCCTCGGCCGTGCGCCGGCGTCTCGCTGAGCTGCGCAAGACGCTGGAGGTCGCCGCCCCGGTCTATGTGCTGTTCACCAAGGCCGACTTGCTGGCCGGCATGGTGGAGTTCTACGACGACCTCGACGTCGAGGGCCGCCGCGCGGTGCTGGGCGCCACCCTGCCGTGGGGCCGCGCCACCACCAGCGACGCGCTCGCCGGCGAGTTCGACCAGTTCGTCCAGAGCATCGCCGACCGCATGTCCAAGCGGCTGCAGGAAGAGCACGACGTGCGCCGCCGGGGCCTCATCCTCGGCTTCCCGACCCAGGTCGAGGGGCTGCGCTCGCGGGTGCTGCGGTTCCTGGAAGGCGCCTTCATCGCCGATCGCGGCCCGTCCGAGCCGCTGCGCGGGTTCTACCTCACCAGCGGCGTGCAGGAGGGCGCGCCGCTCGACCGCATCCTGGCCGGCGTCGCCCAGGTGTTCGAGGCGCCGCAACAGACCCGCGACCGCCAGGGCCGCGCCTACTTCCTGAACCGGCTGCTGAGCGAGGTGGTGTTCGCCGAAGCCGGCCTGGTGCAGACCGAGCGCAGCGCGAAGGCGCGGCGCTCCGCGCAGCTGACTCTTGCGCTGGCGGCGATCGCGGCCATCGCGCTGATCACCATCGGGCTGTGGACGGTCAGCTTCCTCAACAACCGCACCCTGCAGCGCAACCTGCTGACCGGCGCACAGGGCGCGCAGCAGCAGCTGCACGATTCCGGCGTCGACCTGGTCGAGGTGCGCGATAGCGACCCGCAACTCGACCAGGCCCTGCCGGCGCTGCAGGCGCTGCGCACCCTCGCCGGCGGCTACGCCGACCAGCAGAAGGGCGGCGCGCCGCTGTTCTCGACCTTCGGGCTTTACCAGCACGGGCTCGCCGACGCGGCCAAGCAGTCCTACGTTCAGGCGCTGCGCCGCATCCTGCTGCCGCGCATCATGTTGCGGCTCGAAACCTACCTGCGTCAGAACCAGACCCAGGCCTTCAACGAATACGAGCCCTTGCGCGTCTATCTGATGCTGGGCGGCCAAGGTCCGATGGACGCCAAGGCGGTCAAGACCTGGATCGAGAACGACTGGGCTGCCAGCGTCTATCCGGGCGACGACCGCAGCGACACCCGCAAGCAGCTCGCCACCCACCTCGATTCCCTGCTCGACGACCCCGACCTCAACTCGGTGTGGCCCGGCCACGTCGCGCCGATGGACGGCGACCTGATCAGCGCCGCGCGCCAGATCGTGCAGACGCTGTCGCTGGCCGACCGCGCCTACGCGATCCTGAAGGAAAGCGGGGCCACCGCCGGCCAGCCCTGGCAGACCGCGACCGTGCTCGGCAGCGGCGATGCCCAAGCCTTCGCCAACGGCGACGCGGTGCTGAAGCTGCAGGTGCCTTACTTCTTCACCCGCGAGGGTTACGAGAAGTCCTACCTGGTCGGGCTGGGGACTGTCGCCGAGGAGCTGAAGAAGCAGCTCTGGGTGCTAGGCCCGGACGCCGACACCACGGCGATCCAGAGCCAGGTCGAGGGCGTGCGCCCCGGCGTCGCCGCCTCCTACGCCCGCGACTACATCGCCGCCTGGGAAGCGGTGGTGAAAGCGATGCAGCCGGCCGACTATTTCCACGACCCGGTCGCCCTTGGCGCCTTCACCCGCACCCCTTCGCCGCTGAAACTGGTGCTGCTGGAGCTGGCGAAGAACACCACCTTCACCGGCGGCGCGGCCGGCGCCGGCAAGAGTCTGCTGACCCAGCAGCTGAACCAGCTGCCCGGGGCGTCGACCATTCAGCAGTCGCAGCAGGGCGCGGTCGGCCTGGACGCCGCCCAACAGATCAGTTCGGCGTTCCAGCCGTTGAAGACCTATGTCGGCGACGGCAAGACGCCCGCGCCGATCGACGACTTCATCAGCGCGATCAAGGGCGCCGCCTCGGCCAACAATGCGGCGGCCACGGCCAGCACGCTCGGCGGCGCCGGCGCGGCGGCCAATCAGAGCCAGCTCGCCACGGCGCTCAGCGGCGTGACCACGGCCGCGGGCGGCGCGCCGCCCGACCTGCAGGGCTTCGTCGCCCAGGCCACCAAGGGCGGCACCGCCGCAGCGACGAGCACCGCCCAGGGTGCGGTCGCCACCGCCTACGCCACCAGCCTCGCCACGCCATGCCAGACCCTGGTGGCCGACCACTACCCCTTCGTGGCCGCCGCGCCGGCCGATGCGCCGGTGGTCGACCTGCTGCGGGTGTTCGGCATGGGCGGCCAGATGGACTCGTTCGCGCGCGACCAGCTGACGCCGCTGCTGGACGCCAGCGGCCCGGTCTGGCGCTGGCGGGCCGACAATCCGGTGGCCGCCAGCCTCGATCCGGTCAGCGCCGAGCAGTTCCATCGCGCCGCCCAGTTGCGCGACCTGCTGGCGTCGGGCCAGCCGATGCAGATCGAGGAAACCGCCTTCGGCGCCGGCGTCACCGCCGCCGAGGTCTCGTCCGGCGGCATCACCTACAAGTTCGACGGCTCGATGCCCGGCGCGCGGCCGCTGAACTGGAGCGTCAGCGGCCTGCCCGAAGCGCATGTCACGCTCTACAACCATGCCACGGCCCTGGCCCCGATTACCTTTTCGGGTCCCTGGGCGCTGTTCCGTCTGATGGATTCGGCCAGGAAGCAGAACACCGGCCCGACCAGCTTCACGGCGACCTTCGGCCAGGGCGCCAACACTGTGACACTCAAGATAACCCTGCCCAGCGACCAGAACCCGTTCAGCCGCGGCGGCCTGTGGTCGTTCCGCTGCCCCTCGAAGCTGTGAACGCCGTGCCGCCTGATTCCGGCCCCTACCCGGTCCTGTTCGGCAAGCTGCCGAGCCACGGCGACTTCATCTCGCGCGGGCTCGACCTGACCGCCTGCGACGCCTGGGACCGCTGGGCCAGCGAAGGGCTGCAGGCGGCGCGCGAGGCGCTGGGCGAGGGCTTCGACGACGCCCACGACCGGGCCCCGCCCTGGCGGTTCATCGACGGACCGGGGCGGTTCGGGCGCGACTGGCGCGCCGGGGCGCTTGCGCCGTCGATTGACGCCGCCGGCCGACGGTTCATGATCATGCTGGCCGCGGATGGTCTGTTATCGGACCAAGCCGGCGGCGGCGGGGAGGCGATCGCCGAAGCGATGGAAGGCTTGATCTATCACGCGTTCGAGTCTGGTTGGGACGCGGACGCGGCGATCGAGGCGGCGCGCGGTCCGGTGGAAAGAATGAGCGCGGTGGGGCCGCCGACGCGCCCCCGTTGGTGGACCCTGGGCGGCTTCGACCACGCGCCAGCGACATTGGAGGGCGGGCTGGACCAGCTGTTTGCGCAGATGCTGACTGCGAGCGCCGCGGGGGGCGCGTCATGAGCGATCGGCCGCTCAGGTTGCGGGCCTGGTCCCGCTCGGACGTCGGCCGCGTCCGCACGGCCAACGAGGACTCGTTCCTCGAGCGGCCGGAGATGGGCCTTTGGGTCGTCGCCGACGGCATGGGCGGCCACGCCAACGGCCGCTGGGCGTCCGGCACCATCGTCGATGCGGTCGCGCCGCTGACCGCGTCGGGCGACCTGGACGCAGACATCCGCCGGGTGGCCGATGCGATCCATGCGGCCAATGCGACGATATACGATCGCTCGCGCGTGGACGGCGTCTCGATGGGCTCAACGGTGGCGGCCCTGTTGGTGCAAGAGGGCTTCTTCGCGGTGCTCTGGGTCGGCGACAGCCGGGTCTATCTCTATCGTGACGGCACGCTGCACCAGCTCTCGCGCGACCACACCCAGGTGCAGGAGATGGTCGATGTCGGCCTGCTGTCGCCCGACGAGGCCAAGACCCATCCGATGAGCCATGTGCTGGCCCGAGCGGTCGGCGTGCAGGCCAGCCTCGAACTTGACGTTATTGTCGACGAAGCTGAAGTGGGCGACAGTTTCCTGCTATGCAGCGATGGACTGACGGCGCGGGTGTCCGCGGAGGAAATCGCGGCGGCGATGGCGGGCGGATCGCCACAGGTCGCCTCGTCGTCCCTGGTAGAACTTTGCCTCGAGCGTGGGGCGCCCGATAATGTGACCGCCATCGCAGTGGCCTGCGAAGAGATAACGCGTCTCTCGCTGGTCTCGACGGCGGTTTGAGGTAGGTAAATGTCCGCGGATCCCCCCGACCACGAGGACAACAGCGAGACGGTCTTCATGCCGTCGCGCCCGCCGACGACCGGGCCTGAACCGGCCGCCGCCACTCCGTCCGCCGCCACTCCGTCCGCCGCGCCTGCGGCCGCCGCGCCTGCGGCCGCCGCCCCGGGGCCCGCGCAGGAACCCGCGCTTGGGCGCGTCTCCGTCGGCGACGTGCTGAACGGCATCTATGAGGTCAAGCGGCTGATCGCCCGCGGCGGCATGGGCGAGGTCTACGAAGGCGTCAACATCAACAGCGACGAGCGGGTCGCTATCAAGGTGATGCTGCCGAGCCTCGCCGCCGACGCGAAAGTGCAGGCGATGTTCCGCAAGGAAGCCCGCACCCTGACCCGCCTCGCCCACCCGGCGGTGGTGCAGTACCGCGTGCTGGCCCACGAGCCGCTACTGAACGTGCTCTACATCGTCACCGAGTTCGTCGACGGCGTCGAGCTGACCGCCGTGCTCGGCCAGATCCATCCGGACTCGTCGGAACTCAGGAGCCTGATCCGCCGCCTCGCGGACGGTCTGCGCGCCGCCCACGAACTGGGCGCCGTCCACCGCGACATGTCGCCGGACAACGTGCTGCTGCCCGATCGCCGGCTCGACCGCGCACGGATCATCGACTTCGGCATCGCCAAGGACCTCGATCCCAGCAAGGCGACCATCGTTGGCGATGGCTTCGCCGGCAAGCTGGCCTACGTCGCGCCCGAACAGTTCGGCGACTTCGGCCGCGAGATCGGTCCGTGGACCGACGTCTACAGCCTGGGCCTGGTGATCCTGGCCGTGGCCAGCGGCAAGGACGTCGATATGGGCTCGACTCTGGTCGAGGCGGTCGACAAACGCCGCCAAGGCGTCGACCTGACGCCGATCCCGGAAGATCTGCGCCCGTTGCTCGAGCGAATGCTTGCGGCCGATCCGGCCAAGCGCGCCCGTTCGATGGACGAGGTGCTGGCGACGCTCGACGAACAGGGCCGCACCACCATCCCGCCCGTCACCTCGTTCCCGCATTCGACCATCCCGCCCACGACGACGATCCCGCCGACATCGATCCCGCCGACTACGACCACCTTCCCGTCGGCCGCGGACGAGACCGAGCCGCTGCACGCGATGACGATCCCGCCGACTGTCGCTGCCCCGGCGATGCAGCCTGCCCCGGCGCCGAAGCGCGGGTCACCGGTGCTGGCGATCGTGCTGGGCGGGCTCGCCCTCGTCGTCGTCGCCGGCGTTGGCGCCGGCTACATGCTGGTGCAGCACAAGCCGGCGCCGAAGGTCGTCACAGCGGCTACGAACAGTGCAGTGGCTGTTGGTCCGGCCGCGGTCGCCGCCGCGCCGGCGGCGAGTTTCACTGACCATCTCAACGACAATCTCTCCGACCTTTCGTGCAGCTGGCTCGATGTTGTCGGGCCGTTGCAGAACGGCCAGGTGGTCAAGCTGTCCGGCGCCGCAGGGTCGCCCGCCACGATCGCGGACTCCGTCGCGGACGCAGCCAAGGAAGCCGGCGACATCTTGCCGGCCAACGGCGGCGTCGATATCTCTGCCGTCGCCCAGGCCGACCAGGGGGCCTGCTCGGCGCTGGACGCCTTCCGTTCGTTCAGGGCCCCGGCCGGCGCCGGGCCAGCACTGGCCTCGGCGCAGCCGTCGTACCAGATCACCCGCGGCGCGGACGGCAAGCTGGCCGGTCAGCCGACGATCACCCTGGCGCCCCGCAGCCCGGCCCAGGACTTTGCGCTGCTAAGGCTCGATCCGTCTGGCCGCATCAACGTGGTCTACGGCAGCCGAAAGGCCTTCGACGCGGCGCGGCAGGGCGATAGCGCGATCGTCGACCAGGGGGGCGATGCCTATACGGTGCAGGCTGACTCGCTGAACGTCGCCGGCGCCGCCGGCCTGCTGCTGCTGACGGGCGCCGGACCGTTCGACCCGTCGCTGCTGGCCAAGCCGCCCAGTGCGCGGGACGTCACCTGGATCGACCAGGTTCGCCAGGCGGCCACGGCGGGCGGATGGAAGTCGAGCATGGTCTGGTACAAGGTGCAGGACAACGCGCCACCGCCAGCGCGGCCCCGGCCTCGTCCCGGTGGCTACTATGCGCACCCCGGCGCCTACACCAACCCGATCGACAATACCGTGCCGATCCGCACGCAGCCGCTGCCCACTCCGCAGGGCGGGCGCCGTCAGTCGGTGTGGCAGCGCATGTTCGGGTCGAACGGCGGCTACTAGCGCCAGGTCGTCGGCCTTAGCCGATCAGGACGGTCGGCAAGCCGATAATGATCGCGCCACCGTGGGCGGTCATGTCCCCCATCCGCGCCGCCGGCATGCCGCAGACCAGCACATGGGATGATCCCGTCGCGATGACGTCCGGCGGCCCGACGCAGACAAGCATGTCGCTGATGCGCGCCTGCGGCATGCCGCCGGTGAGCACCGTCGGCGCGCAGGGCGGCAGGATGGGGCCACCGACGTGGGGCACGACGCCGGTGACCATCGGGCAGACGTGCATGTCACCTGCGCGCGCTGCGGGCATCCCCATGGCTCAGGTCTTCCGCTTCATGTCGGCAGTCGCTTTCTCGTAGGCCTGGCGGAACTCCTTGGCGAAGACGTCCATGAACGCCTCGTCCGAGCCCCGCGCCACCCCTTCGAATTCGCGCTCGTAAGCCTGCCACAGCGTCGCCTCGCGGCCGCCCGGCAGCAGCTTGGCGAGAAAGCCCTGGCTCTCGGCGCGGTCGCGGATCGCCTGCGGCGAGAACCGCGCCAGGGTGGCGGCCAGCGCGCCCTGCATCGCCGTCAGCGTCGCCATCTGGTGCGCCTGCAGGTCGCGGAACGCATCGTCGACCGCGCGGTCCGCCGACATGAAGCCGCGCTCGGGCGGGTTCAGCAGCTGGGCGATGGCCTTCTCCGGCGCACGGGCGAACTTCAGCGGGTTGTTGCCGTCGAACTCCAGCGAGGTGCCCTGCGCGCCGAGTTGGGCCTTGGCCCTCGCGCGCGCCTCCAGCATGACGACCAGCCCGGCGATCACGCGGCGCAGGGCAGACCCGGCCGCCGTCATCGCCTGCGGGCCCGACACCTTCAGGTCGCTCGGCTGCAGCCCCGCGCCGACCAGGAACGCGGCGAGCTCGGCCTCGACGGCCTGGATCGCGGGCTGACTCGCCGGCGGCGCGGGCGCCGCGCCGGACCGGGCGCCCCAGTTCGGCGCGGGCGGCGCCGGAGACTGAGCTGGCGCTGGCGCCGGCGAGGGCGCGGCGGCGGGGCCCGGCCCCCAGCCCGGGGCGGGCTGTGCGGAGGTCGGCTCGGTGGTGACGACCGGCGATCCCCAAGCGGGCGCCGCGGGCGGCGCCAGCTGCGGCGGGGCCTGGCCAGGGGTGTCGAGACCGAGGGGGTCGGGACGCAGCCGCGCCCCGCCCGATCCAAGCCCGAGCGGGTCGGACGGATCGCGCGAGCGTTCGCCGAAACCGCCGCGCGCCCAATCGACCACGTTGCTGGCCGCGAGCTGGCCCCAGACGTCGACCGCGCTGGGCGCGGCCGGGGAGTCGCTTACGGGGCTGGACCAGCCGGAGGCGGGTGTCGCCACCGGCGCCGGTGTCGCCCAGGCCGACGCGACAGGCGGCGAAGCGATGGGCTGGGAAGCGATGGGTTGGGAAGCGATCGGGGGAGAATTGACCGGCGGCGGCGCCCAGGCCTGCGACATCGCCCCCTGGCCGGAGATCGCCGGACCTGCCGGCGCCCGATCCCAGCTGGCGGCGTCGACGCCCGCGGCCGCCTGCTGCGGCTGCCATCCGCCCCAGGCTGGCGTTTCCTGGACCGGCGCACCGGCGGGCTGGGCGCCGGC
>DATNIH010000174.1:0-7441 GCA_035604515.1 Caulobacteraceae bacterium
AGTCCGGCTCATCGGTGTGGGGGAAGGCGGCTGTGCCAAACGGCGGGGCTATGACGACGTCGAAGGTTTCGAACAGCTCGCTCCACTGCGCCTGCGCCCTGGCCATGGCGTCAAGCCCAGCCATGTAGCCGAAGGTGTCGACAGCCGGCTGCGCGCCCGGCCTGCCCCGGCTCATGATCGTGCCCAGCATCGCCATGTAGGTCGCATGCGCGGCCGCCAGATCGGGAACAAGCGAGCTGCCGTAGGACACCTCGGCGCCCTGCCCTTCCAGCCCAGTGGCCAGAGCGTGCAACGGCGCCAGCACCTCGGCATCGACGCCCGCGAGCGGGTGGGCGTCCAGCAACAGCACCCGGAAGTCGGCGATCTCGGCGCCGCGCGGCGGCAACAGGTCGAGGCGGTAGGCGCGGGCTTCGTCGCCGTCGGCGCCGGCTAGGACGCCCAGCGCCAGGGCCAGGTCGCTGGCGGTGCGGGCGAGCGGACCGACGACGCCGTATTCGACGCCGGCGCTCGGCCCCTCGAACGGCGGCGGCGCATGCCCGGCCAAGGGAACCAGGCCATAGGTCGGCTTGTGGCCGAACACGCCGCAGAAGTGGGCCGGCACCCGGATCGAGCCGCCGATGTCCGAGCCGTATTCCAGCGGGACCATGCCGGCCGCCAGCGCCGCCGCCCCGCCGCCCGACGATCCGCCGGGGCTGCGGCCAAGGTCGTGCGGGTTGTTGGTGCGGCCGTAGATCGGGTTCGCCGCCTGCCAGTCGCCCAGGCTCGGCGGCACGTTGGTCTTGCCCAGAACGACGGCGCCGGCGCCCTTCAGCCGAGTGACGCCGACGGCCTCGGTCGTCGGCGTCCAGCCCTTGAACGGTTCCAGGCCCCAGGTGGTGGGCAGGCCAGGGATGTGGTGCGACTCCTTGACCGTCATCGGCACGCCCAGCAGCGGGCGGCTCTCGCCCCTGGCCAGCGCCGCGTCGGCGGCCTTGGCGGCGTCGCGGGCGCGGTCGAAGTCGCGGACGACCACGGCGTTGATCGGCTCATCCCTGGCCTCGATCGCGGCGATCGCTGTGTCGCACAGCTCGACGGCGCTGACCTCGCGCGCTGCGAGCGCCTTCGCCAGCGCCCCGGCGGTGGCTGTGGCGTAGTCGAGCGGCTTCTGCTTGAGCATCGTCGTTTCTCCGTGTCGACCGTAACGAGAAGCATTGGCGCCCGGCGCTGGCAAGACGCGTCAGCAAACCGGACCAGCGGCTGGGGACGCGCGGGTGCGGCGTCCTGTCACCAGCTTGGCCTCAAATTGGCTGCATTGCCCCAGTCTGATGCTGCAACGGGTACGGGCGAGCAACGAAAGGCTTCAGACCATGAAGGCCTATCGAATACTGGTTCATGACGGTCGCAGCGAAGCGCCGATCGAGCTGGCCGCTGAGATGGCGCACGACGCACGGGTGACCGAGTATTGCCGCGACCGTTTCGCGCGTTCGGCCGAGGTATCGTCGATCGAGATCTGGTCTGGCGCAAAGAAGCTCTGCCACCTGTGGAGCGAGGCGCGCGAGGCAGCCTAGGCGTCGCCGTCGAGTTCGGGGTAGCGCCGAAAGATACCTTGCTCGTTGAAGGGGATGCGGCGCTCGGACTTCAGGTAGGCCGCGATCCGAGGCCGTTGTTCGACGCGATCGACCAGCGCCAACGTCGCTGTCAGCTTCGACGCCAGCGACGTCATCGCCCGCGGAAAGGCGTACTCAAGCCCGCGCACCGCCTGGAACAGCGAAAGATCCGCATAGGTCAGCACCGCGCCCGCTAGCCCTGCGCCGCTCTCGCCGCCGCCCACCAGGATGCGCTCGAAGTAGCCGAGGTATTTCGGCAGTCGCTCCGTGCGGAAGTGCTCGGCGCACGCTTTGGCCGCATCCTTCTGGTCCTCGTAGTAGAGGTTGCCGGAGATCGGGTGGTGGGTATCGTGCGCCTCCTTTACCAGGTCGGCGATGGTCAGCTGCAGCTGGTTGACCCAGAGCCGACCCGCTTCGTCCTGCGGCGCCAGGTTGTGGCGCTCACCCAGGAACAGCAGAATGTTGGCGGTCTGGGAGATCACCAGGGCCTCCTCCACCAGGATCGGCGGCGCGAACGGCGCCGGGACCAACTCTTGCATCAGCCGGGCCAGGTTGCGGGGTCCGCCGCCCTGACTCTCCGGCTGGCGCGCCACGTCGACATAATCGGCGCCCGCTTCCTCCAGCGCCAGGCGCACGAACTCGCCGCGCCCCTGGATGCCCGGCCAATAGTGCAGTTCGTAGCCCATCGCCGATCTCCTCGTTCGAGCCTCGCCGTTCAGGAACACCTCGGCGCGCGCTGCGTTGCCCCGGCGCCCCGTACAACGCCGATCCAAACCGTCGCAGCGGTCTTTCGCAACCGGTCCCGAGAGCGCATATGGGCCCGCATGGGTCCCTGGTCACGGCGTTCGGTCGGCGTTTCGATGCTTCGCGGCTTGCGCGGCCGCTGCCCCCACTGTGGCAAGGGCCGGCTGTTCTATCGCTACCTCAAGGTCGAGCCGATTTGCCAGAGCTGCGGTCACGACCTCGACCGCTATCCGGCCGACGATGGGCCGGCCTATTTCACCGTGCTGCTGGTCGGCCACCTGGTGATCGTGCCGTTCCTGATCCTCGGCTCAGCGCTGATCTGGAAAGCCAACCTGTGGATCCTGATCCCAGGCACGCTGGCGGCGGCCGCGGCGATCACCCTCACCGCCCTGCCGGTGATCAAGGGCGCCGTCGTGGGCCTGCTTTACGCCGTAAACGTCAACCGCGCCGACGCCCGTCTCCACACCGCCGACGCGGCCGAGTAACGCGCTGCCGGCAAGGACGGACGGCGCCCCCGACGGGTCCCGGGATCACGCGTCCCTCCCCTCACCGCAGCCGTCACCAGAGCCACTTTGTCGCCGCCGCTCACGCTCGCTTGTGGCAAGAGCCGTCATCGCTATATTCCGCGATCCCCGAAAGGGACCGCCCGCCAGGGCGATGGTGAGGTGGCCGAGTGGTTGAAGGCGCACGCCTGGAACGCGTGTATAGGTGCAAGCCTATCGAGGGTTCGAATCCCTCTCTCACCGCCACCACGTTGGTAAAATCAAATACTTAGGCGGCCTTGTCGGCGGGTACGATGAAAAATACAGAATTGCGGCAAAGGCGATCTGTAGACTGGCCCGCGGCAGGTCCAACGAACTCCTGGATCTGTCGATGTCTGCAAAACTAAAGGCTCATATAATTGTAAGCTTAGGTGGGTACGAGTTCCAGTCCGTGAGCGACGAAAAGCTATTGGAACAATTCGGACATGAGGACTCGGAGGTTCGCAAAGATGCAGCGGTTCAGTGCGTGAGGCATCTGTCAAAGCGGCGGCTCGGAGCCCTTCTTCGTCAATACGTCAGCGGAGAAGAATTTCGTTACTACAACGTCATTCATTGGCTGGACCTTGGAAAAGCTTTGCCGCGTGAGAGATCTGTGCGGGCGGCAGGCAGAGTGATCGCACGTGTTTGGTCCCCTTTAGCTCGGTGACGCCCTGGCCGCCGAGCGCATGCGGCACAAAAGTCAGGGCGGCTTCAAACGTCTGCTTTCCGGCGTCGGGCTGATGCCAGCTATTGGCGCCGAACTGCCGTCTCAAGCGGACTCGTTGAACGACTGGGAACGGGGGATGTGGACGCTCGGTAGGCGCGCCCGCCGGGCGGCTCACTGTTCTAAGAAGAAGGCCGCCCGTGAGGGGCGGCCCTAAATCTCATCCGGTCCCGGCCTACAGCCTGGCGGTGTTCCGCACTGCCTCGAACACCTCGCGTGCTGACGTCGTACCCGCCACGTGCTGCGTAGCCGCGCTGACGACCGCATTCTGACAACAGCGGCCATCACCACCTGGGTTTGCCAAACCGGCGGAAGCTGACGTCCCGAAGGTCTCAGGAGGAGGGTGAGCCGACCCTGTCGGGAGGGAACGTTCGCGGATCACCTCGGCGCCGGCGTCCATCTTAACCGGTCGTAACTAGGTCGACGCCTAATGGCGCCTTAGCGTTGCACTATGGCGCAGGCATTGACCGTCCGAGCCCTGCCGGGGTCGACGATGAATGAGATCGACCGCATCGCCGACGACTGGATCGTATCCAGGCGGGCGGTGGGGACCGCTCTAGTCATCGCGCAGGACCAGGCCGTCGTCTACGCGAGCGGCTTTGGGGTGCAGCGCCTCCCGAACGGTCCGCCCGTGACCGCCGAGACACCGTTTCGCATCGGCTCGGTGACCAAGCCATTCACCGCGGCCGCAATCCTGAGACTGGCCCAACAGGGAAGAGTTTCGCTGAGCGATCGCCTCTCCAAGTACTTTCCCGCGTTTCCCGGCGCGGGCGACGTCACCCTCTACGCGCTGCTCACGCACACGTCGGGCATCCATAACTACACCGACGTGATCGGCTCCAATCCGTTGGGCGCCCTCAAACTGATGCGGGCCCACACGACCGCTCAGTGGGTGGATCACATCGCCAGGCAGCGACCCCTTTACGACTTTCCGCCCGGGACCGCCTGGCACTACTCGAACTCCGGCTTCTTTCTCCTCGGCGCCATCGTCGAGCAGGTCTTTGGCGAGCCGCTGAGAGTCTACCTGCGAGACCAGTTCTTCGCGCCGCTCGGCATGAACGAGACCGCGATCGATGACGGCTCGGACGCGGCGCCCGGTCGCGCCCGGGGTTACGCGCATCCGCCGTGGTCCGACCGGTCGTTCGTCTGGCCGTGGTACGTTTCGCTGACCAACGCCGGCGGCGCCGGCGCGCTTCGGTCCTCGGCGATGGACCTGGCCAAGTGGATGCAGGCGCTCACAAGCGGCCGGGTCGTCGACGCCAGGTCCTGGCAGGAGATGATGACGCCGGCGCGCCTATCCGACGGGTGCCTGGCGAGCGCCAACAGAGTGAATGTGGCCCCGTCCGACCCCGCGGGCGACTACGGCTTCGGCGTCAGGATCACGGACTTCGACGGCCATCGCCGGATTGGTCACGACGGCGACATCCCGGGCTTTGAGGCGTCGCTCTTCACCTATCCGGACGATCGCATCACCATCGCCGTCGTGGCGAACACGATGGGCGGGGCCTCCGAACTCGAGCAACGCATCGCCAAAGTGGTGTTGGCGGCGAACGCGCCAGCCTCCGGGCGCCCGGGTCAAGCGTCCGCGCCGGTCCCGCGCTCGTAACTCAGCGGGTCGGCCGCCGGCGGCCTGAGGCACTGCTCGTCCGGGCGCCAACGAGCGAGCGTCTGCAATGGGTCTTGCGGTTAGGCTGGCGTCGTGAATGTCGGCTTTCAGGCAAGAAGCAAACTTCCGCTATTGGCCGCATTGCCGACCCAGCCCGATAGGCCGTAAGCCGCCAGCCTACGCGGCGCCAGCGCGGGCGACGGCGTCCGCGCCGGCTGGCAGGCGCATGGGACAAGAGGGGTCAGTGGCGGCGCGCCACACGGCCTCTGAGACGTCGCGAGAGTGGGTGACGTCGCCGCCGGCCCCGAAGCGGCCCATCATCTGCGCCGCCAGCGCCTGGTAGGCATCGGGGATGTTCAGGCCCATGCGGCCGCGCGCGTTCTCGCCGAAGGGGGTTTCGGGGGCGCGGCCCGGGATGACGATGCGGGCTCGAATGCCCAGCGGCGCCAGCTCCAACGCCACCGACTCGGTGAAGGCGTTCACCGCGGCTTTGCTGGCCGTGTAGATCGACATCAGGGGCAGCGGGTGGAAGGTTACGCCCGAGGTCACGTTGACGATCACGCCCGAGCCCTGCTCGCGCATCTGCGGCAGCACGGCCTGGGTCATGGCGATCGTGCCCAGGGTGTTGGTCTCGAGGAGCTCGCGGATCTTGTCCATCGAGACGCCCTCGAGTGGGCTCATCATGCCGACGCCGGCGTTGTTGACCAGCACGTCGATCGGGCCAGCGGCGTCGACCGCGCGCGCGATGCTGGCGGCGTCGGTAACATCGAGCGGCAGGATGCGCAGGCGGTCCGAGGGCGGCAGCAGATCTTCGCGCGGGGTGCGCATGGTGGCGATCACCGTCCAGCCGCGGTCCAGGAAGTAGCTCGCGGTGTCGAGACCGAAGCCGGAGGAGGATCCGGTGATGAGGACGGTGTTCATCGAAGTTCCTCTTCGAGCGCAGGTGGAGCGGTCGTTTTGCAGCGCCAGCTTACGCGCCGCCGTAAGCGCGCACCACGAGGCAAGGTCCGCTTCCCGGCGTAGAGCCAATGTCAGCTTCTGGCGCATTGCCGTCGTCATCGCCGCCCGACTGTCGCGCCGAGAAACGGCCGTTCCGAACGTCCGGGCTGGGTGGTTAGCTGACCATCGGAGGCTCGGCTATTGACGGCCGATAGGCCTGCGTTAGCATTGCCGTTGGTTGATACGACCTGTCCGCTTGCGCCCTCTCTCGATGAGGGTTCGGTAAACGTATCGCGGTCTGGCTGAAGTCTCCTTTGCACCCGAACGAACGGGTCAGCAACGCAAGCACCTGACGCGACCATTCGTTCAAGCAAAGGAAGAAACATGCGCGACTATCGCGACGCTAAGGCCATGGCCCAGTCGATCCGCTCGGAACTGGCGGCCAGGGGCTTCAAGATCACCATCGGCGGAAGCCTCGACCTGATCGCTAAGGCGTTCGGCGCGGCCGACTGGAACACGCTCGCCGCCGCCATCAAGATCACCGAGTCGGAACCGAAAGACGCGGCTACTCCGGCCGGGGCAGGTCCCGCGATGTTCAGCGAGGGGCTCGCGGCGGCATTGCACCGTGCGACGGAATCGGCCGCCGCACGTCGGAACGAGTACACGACGGTCGAGCATCTATTGCTGGCCCTCGCCGACGATGCGGACGCCGTCGCCTTGATGGAGGCTTGCCGCGTTGACCCCCGGCTCCTCAAGACCATGCTGACCGGGTATCTCGACGAGGAGGTAAGCGCGTCCGTGCATAGGGGCGAGCCGACCGAGGGCTTCCATCGTGTGATCCGGTCCGCCGTGTTGCTCGCGAACGAGTCAGGCCGCAGGGTCCTGACCGGCGCCAACGTGCTGCAGGCGATGTTTAGCCAGCGAAGCCATGCCCGCGAACTCTTGCAACAGCTCGGGATGACCCGGTTCGACGCAGTGAACTTCGTCGCCTTCGGCATTCGCAACGACGGCGAGAAAGCGGCTTAGGCGCGTTGGCTGCGAGGGTCGGCTAGGGGTCGAAAGTCCTCGTTCCCCGCCCTCGCGCCAATGTCTGGTTTCGGGCAGGAACCGAATGTCAGCTATTGATGCCGTGGACGGCTCCCCACCATACGCCGCAGCTTATGCGCGGCCGACAGATGGAGGAGCGCCATGGGAGAGGTTGTTACGGTGGGATTGGACATCGCCAAGTCGGTGTTCCAGGTCCATGGAGTCGATGCTGAGGGCCAGGTGGTTCTGCAGCGCCGGCTCACGCGAGCGAGGTTGATCCCGTTCTTCGAGAAGC
>DATNIH010000175.1:0-4912 GCA_035604515.1 Caulobacteraceae bacterium
AGCGCTTGTCGCATTGGTGGGCGCGCTTTCCCTGGTTGGTTCGGTTTCGGCCGCCCGGGCGGGCACCACCACAATTGACCTGTCGACGTACGTGAACGAGGGATTCACGAACTCCTGGTTCATCAACGGTGGCGAGTTTGCCCCGATTGTGGGCACGACGACAGGCAATCAAGGCACGGGCATACCGTTTAACGTTGCCAATCCGAGTGACGGCCTTGGCGGAAATAACAATTTCTGGTTCGGCCTCTACAGCGGGCCGGGGACACTTTTTGGACCGCCAGGAAGCGTGAAAATTCCGATTTCGACGCCAAACGTCACTAAAGTATACACGCTAACCGACAACACATTCGGCAATGAGAGCGCTACAGAGTTCTCGGTAACGTTCAACGGTACTGGCGGGTCGATTACCGACAACTACGTTGGCGGCGTCAACACGAAGGACTACAACCTGAACTGTGGCACCACCGGCTGCGACACGACGCCGAACGCCCAGTATTGGTTCGTCGACCAGGACGGCAGCCAATGGCTGCAGGTTCAACAGTGGACCCTGCCCAACGGCTTCGGATTGCAATCAGTTGAATTCGATCAGGTCAATGGCAGCGACGGCGCGATCCTCGCCGGGCTGACCGTGGCAGGCGGCGTCCCCGAGCCCGCCACCTGGGCGATGATTCTGCTCGGCGTCGGCCTCGTCGGGGCTGGGATGCGGGTGGCGCGTCACAAGACCAGCGCGGCGCTCGGCGCGCAGTAAGCCGCCGTTCACTCCCGCCGGGCCAAGTTCGAGGCCTGCGATAACCGTCGGACGCGCTGACGAAGGCGACTTGGCCACGACCGCCTGCGACGATACCGATCCAACCCAGCACCTTGGCCCGCGGCTGCGGGTCACCGCGCGGCGCCACCGCGTTCTTTGATCCAGGTCATGGTCTCGCCGCCCCCGAGCGGCGCGTGATGCCGCGCGTGCGGACTCGAATCGCGAAGGGCCTGAGTTTGAAGCGACGCGGCGCGCCGAGCGCTGTTGGCTTGCCGAGCGATGCCGCCGATCTCGCCGAAATTCGGCTTCGCCTCGAGGGCATCGTCGCCGCGGCGATGGACGCGATCATCAGCGTCGATGGCGCTCAACGCATCATTCTGTTCAACCCTGCGGCCGAGCGCATGTTTGGCTGGCGTGCCGATGAGGCGATCGGTCAGGACCTTTCCCGGCTGATCCCGGAGCGATACCGGCAGGCGCATGCCGAACACATCGGCGCCTTCCTGAGCGCCGGAATGACCAACCGTGAGATGCGATCGAGCGAGGCGGCGGCGGCGCCGCGCGCCGTCATCGGACTTCGGGCCAATGGCGAAGAGTTCCCGATGGAGGCTTCGATCTCGCAGGTCGAGGTGGGCGGCGCGAAGTTCGCCACCGTGATGCTGCGCGACATATCGGTGCGGATCGCCGACGAGGAAGCCCGCGACCTGCTCGCCCGGGAGGTGGATCATCGGGCCAAGAACGTGTTGTCCGTCGTCCAGGCGCTGGTCAACCTGACCCGCGCGACGAGCAAGGACGAGTTCGTCGCGGCGGTCCAGGCGCGCGTGTCCGCCCTCGCCCGCTCTCACTCGCTTCTGGCGAAAAACCGGTGGGGCGGGGCGGACCTGCGCCAGCTCCTGGTCGATGAGACCGCGCCGTACTTGCAGCCGGGCCAGGTTCGCATCGACGGCGGCACGGTGTTGCTGCGCGCCAGCGCGGTCGAGTCTGTGGGTCTAGTGATCCACGAACTGGCTACCAACGCGGTGAAATACGGCGCGCTGTCCGTTGCGCAGGGCCACGTCGACATCAGCGTCGATGTCCTGGCGGGGAACGAGCTGGAGTTGCGGTGGAGCGAATCCGGCGGTCCGGCGCCGCGCGCGCCAGACTCGAAGGGGTTTGGCTTCACCCTGATCGAGCGGCTGGTGACCGGGCAGCAGGGCGGCAAGCTCGAGATCAGTTGGCCGATCCAAGGTCTGCACTTGGTGATGATACTGCCGCCCACCGCGCACCGACCCGGCGACATCGAGAGCGGTGCGGTCATCAGGACACCGCCAGCCCTGCGCGTCGGCGAAGCTAGGCGCGTCCTGCTGGTGGAGGACGAACCGATCGTCGCCATGGAGCTTGGCGATCAACTTGCCGCACTGGGCTGGGATGTCGCAGGACCGGCGGCCACCATCGAAGAGGCCAAGCAGCTGCTCGACACAGGGCCCCTGCCCGACATCGCGATCCTGAACGTCAACCTCAGAGGAAGGCTGGTCTATCCTATCGCCGACCGCCTGCGCGCCAGCGGCGTCGCGCTCGTGTTCTGCACGGGCTACGAGCAGGTGGACTTGAAATACAGGGACTGCCCCATCATCCGCAAACCGGTGAAGTTCGAACTGCTTGACGCCCAGCTGCGACAGCTCAGCCCGCCCAGGCTGACGCGGGTGACCGATCGGCGGTCCTGAGCGGGTCGGATGGATCGACGCGCTGAAGGATCGTGCCGCGACGACAGTCTTGCAACCTTGCCCAGCCGGCGCGCAAATCTGCTGAGACAAGGGAGGCCGCCATGCCCAGAGCCAGGAACGGCGCCG
The DNA here is from genome assembly GCA_035604515.1 of Caulobacteraceae bacterium. Lineage (GTDB taxonomy): Bacteria > Pseudomonadota > Alphaproteobacteria > Caulobacterales > Caulobacteraceae > Acaudatibacter. Next base: position 2,575 of record DATNIH010000175.1, read on the forward strand.
TCGAGATCGAATACCAGACGTTCGGCGATCCGGGCGGCGAGGCGGTGCTGCTGATCAACGGGCTGGGCTCGCAGATGACGCGCTGGCCGGAGGCGTTCTGTGACCTGCTGGTGAAGCGCGGCCTCTTCGCGATCCGTTTCGACAACCGCGACACCGGGCTCTCCACCTGGTGCGAAGGACAGAGCTACAACGTCGACGACATGGCCGCCGATGGCGCGGCGGTGCTGGATGACGCCGGCAAGCCGAAGGCGCACATCGTCGGCGTCTCGATGGGCGGGATGATCGCCCAGGTGTTCGCCGCCAACTATCCGGCGCGCACGCTGTCGCTGACCTCGATCATGTCCAACACCGGCAACCCGGACCTGCCGCCGCCGAACATCGCCCTGCTCAACACCCGCCCGCTCGATCCCAGCGATCCCGGCTTCATCGCCGACACCGTCGCACGGGCCGAGGCGATCGGCAGTCCCGCCTATCCGTGGCCGCCCGGCGCTTTGGCGGCGCGGGCCAGGGCCGAGGCCGATCGGGCGTTCAACCCGCCCGGCATCCGGCGCCAGATGGACGCCGTCGGCGCCTCCGGCGATCGCCGGCCGAAGCTGGCGACGATCACGGCCCCGACCATGGTGCTGCACGGCGAGGCCGATCCGCTGGTGCCGGTGGCCGGCGCGCGCGACACCGCCGCCAACATCGCCGGCGCCGAGCTGCGGATCATCCCGGGCATGGGCCACGACCTGCCGCCCGCGCTCTACGACATCTTCGTGGCTGCCATCTCGCGGGCGGTTGAACGCGCCCACGCCACCGCCAACGCCTGAGGAACCGCCATGGCCGACGACGCCGCCCCCAAGCTGATCACCCGCCTGTTGCCGCAGGACGAGTACACCCACGTCCCCGACGCGGCCGCGAACTACAATGAAAGCATGTACTTCAACGTGTTCGACCACGCGACGCAGGTCGGCGGCTGGTTCCGCATCGGCAACCGGCCCAACGAGGGCTACGCCGAGATGAGCGTCTGCCTCTACCTGCCGGGCGGGCGGGTCGGCTTCATGTTCGGCCGGCCGAAGATCTCGAACAACGACGCGATGGACGCGGGCGGGCTGAAGATCGAGGTGGTCGAGCCGTTCAGGAAGCTGCGCCTGACCTACGACGGCAAGGTCTGCCTGATGGATCGACCGTTCGAAATGGCCAATCCATCCAAAGCTTTCCGTGACAATCCTCAGGTCGATTGCAGGATCGAGCTCGACTACGAGGGCGTCAGTCCGATGTACGGCGGCGAGACGGTGCGCGCCGACGGACAGCCGCGCGAGATCGATCCGGAGAAGTCGTTCGCCAAGGCTCACTACGAGCAGCACGTCGCCGCCAAGGGCCGCTTCACCGTGGCGGGCGAGACCCACCAGATCGACGGCTTTGGCCTGCGCGACAAGTCGTGGGGGCCGCGGCACTGGTCGGCGATCAACTGGTATCGCTGGTGCCCAGTCAACTTCGGCCGCGACTTCGGCATGATGCTCTCGATCGTCACCGGCGCCGACGGCGCCCCGCACGAAGGCGGCATGGTGTTCGCCGACGGCGCCTACGACCTGATCTCAGAGTGCAAGATGGACACCGACTGGGACGAAAACGGCTACCAGACCGGCCTGCGCGCCCAGGTGAAGACCCGCGGCGGCAAGGCCTATGAAGTGTCCGGCAAGGTGCTGTCGCTGATCCCGCTGCGCAGCCGCCGCACCGCCCCGGACGGGACCGAGCTCAACACCCGGATCACCGAGGGCATGACCGAATATCGCTGCGGCGATCTTGTCGGCTACGGGCTCTCCGAGTACCTCGACCAGATCGTCGATGGAAAGCCGAGCGGCATGGGAGCCTAACGCGTGGCGGAGCCCTTCAAGACCTATCAGTGCGGCACCTGCGGCTTCATCTACGCCGAGGCCGAGGGGCTGCCCGAGGAAGGGTTTTCGCCGGGCACACGCTGGGCCGATATCCCCAGCGACTGGGTGTGTCCCGATTGCAGCATGTCCAAGGCCCAGTTCGAGATGGTCGAGCTCTAAACTCCCGTCCGGCACGAGTTTGGCAGACGGCTGACGAAAACGTCCCGGCTTGGGAAGGCTGGGGCGATCCGAATTGGAGTTCGTCAGATGTCCGTGACCGCATTCAAACTGAGTGGCAGCGTCGAAACCATCCCCGACAAGATGAAGCGGCTGCGCGATGAAGCGCAGGGCTATGCCCGCGTCCACGCGCAGGATTTCGTCCGCGCCCTGGAGGCGCTGGAAGCGCTGGCCGAGGACATCGCCGCCGGCGGCGAGGCCTATCCAGTCGGCATCCGCCAAGCCGCCAAGCACATCGGCCCGAC
>DATNIH010000176.1:0-16639 GCA_035604515.1 Caulobacteraceae bacterium
GCGGCGTAGACGACGTAGCCGCCCTCGATGAGGGGGCTGAGCCGCTCGAAATAGCGCATCGCGTGCTCGCCGGCGCCGTGCGCCAGCTGCACGACCGCCTTGGGCTTGGCCGAGCTGCTCCAGCGATAACCGGCGAGCGGGGCGCCGTCAGCGCCTTCGTAGCGGAAGCGTTGGTCGGTGATGGGCATGGCGGTCTCCCGTCTTTGAGCTCTGGCGGCCCTTGCTGCTATTGAACCCCAATTGCCAGTCATCGTCACTGTCCTGACCACCTCTCGCTGTCTGCCTGCGAGGGGCAAGGCCATGCGCGGCAGCCCGTCGTGCTATGGTTGCGACCCGCTGGGGGAGCCTCGATGACGTATCAGCCTGAAAAACCGACCGGCGCCGGACGGCCAGCCGCGCCAAGGCGATCGCCTTTCCGGCTGCTCGCGCCGATCGCGTTGGGCCTCGTCGTCGGAAGCGCCCTCTACGGCGGCTATGAGTATTGGTCGCACCATAAGTCGCAGCAGGCGCTCGCCGACGCGCCGGGCGACGCGGACATGGCCAAGCCCACGGCCGACGAATGCGCGATCGCCCGCGCGGCGCTCCACGCGATCCATGTGACCGGCGCCGACAAGGCCTGGCAGAGCGGCGCCGGCGTCAGCGAGATGTCGCTCGGCGCCTACAGCAAGGTGATCAACCCGGCCGACGTGTCCGGCTACAGCGACGACGAGGCCGACAACCTGCGCAGCAAGTCCGCCGCCGACTGGCGCTGGTGCCCCGGCATGGCGGCGTTCGTCGGTGGGCTCGGCTGGCGTCCAATGGGCGGCGACGACGTCATCGCAGCACTTGCCCTGGGCCGACCAGGGTTGAACAAGGCCGGCGACGAGGCGCGCGCCTACGAGGCGTTCCTGGCCCCGAGGACAGACAGCGGCGTCCTCAAACTGACGCGCGGACCTTGGTTGGTGACGCTGCACAAGGGCGCGAACGGCGCCTGGCAGGTGACCTCGACCGACGATCTCAAGCGCGCCAACCCTTGACGCAAACGGCCGCGGCGCGGATCGCTCGGGCGAACCGCGCAGCCGAACGCGTGACACTGGATCCACCGTGCCCGAACCGTCGACGCCATTCACCGCCACCGTCCTGACCATGTTTCCCGAGGCCTTCCCCGGTCCGCTCGGCGTCTCGCTGATCGGCACGGCGTGGCGCGAGGCGGGGCTGTGGCGATTGGAAACGGTGGACATTCGGGGTTTTTCCAAAGATAAGCGCGGCTTCCTGGACGACACCCCCGCCGGGGGTGGTCCCGGCCAGGTGATGCGGGCTGACGTGATCGCCTCGGCGCTGGACAGCGTCGAGCCTCATGGGCGTCCGCTTTTGTGCATGAGCGCCCGGGGCCGGCCCCTGACCCAGGCGCGGGTGCGCGAATGGTCGATGGGCCCTGGCCTGATCGTCCTTTGCGGCCGCTTCGAGGGGGTGGACCAGCGGCTGATCGAGGCGCGCGGGTTCGAGGAGGTCTCCGTGGGGGACGCGGTCATCGCCGGCGGCGAGGCGGCGGCCCTGGTGGCGATCGAGGCGTGCGTGCGGCTGCTGCCCGGCGTGCTGGGCGAGGCCGAGAGCTTGAGTGAAGAGAGTTTCGAGGACGGGCTCCTCGAGCATCCGCAGTACACGAGGCCGCGGACGTTCGAAGGGCTCGAGATCCCCGAGGTCCTGCTCTCGGGTCACCACGGTGAGGTGGCCAAATGGCGCAGGGCCGAGCGTGAGCGAGCAACGCGAGAGCGGCGTCCGGATCTCTGGGCGGCCCATCTCGCCAAACAACAGGCAAAGGGCGCGTCAAGCCCAGTAGGAGATGACGATGAACGTGATTGAAGACCTCGAGAAGGAAGAGGCCAAGCGCCTCACCGGCGGCAAGAAGATCCCCGTCTTTGCGCCCGGCGACACGGTTCGCGTGAACGTGCGGATCAAGGAAGGCGAGCGCGAGCGGATCCAGGCGTTCGAAGGGGTCTGCATCGCCCGCTCGGGCGGCGGACTGCAAGAAAGCTTCACCGTCCGCAAGATCAGCTTCGGCGAAGGCGTCGAGCGACTGTTCCCGGTGATGTCGCCGATGATCGAGTCGATCGAGGTGAAGCGCCGCGGCGCCGTGCGCCGCGCCAAGCTCTACTACCTGCGCGACCGCCGCGGTAAATCCGCCCGCATCGCCGAACGCGCCATGGGCGCTAGGGACGAGAAGGACGCGGCGGAGGAGTAGGTCGCCCGCACGCTGGGCCTACCTGTCTAGCGGCGTAAACCCCTCCCCCTCCCATTCGCTTCGCTCTGGGCCCCTCCCTCTCCCTCTGGGAGAGGTGTAATTAGCTGAAGCTGCTGTATTTTTACCTCTCCAGAGGGAGGGGGAGGGGCCCGCGATGCGCCGGCATCGTGGGAAGGTGAGGGGTTACGGCGCCCGCCGGCCCTAGCTCCGCACATATTCCCCCAACCCCTCGACCAGCCAGTCGAACATCAGGCGCATGCGGCGGCTGGCCTTGAGGTCTTCGTGCATGGCGACCCAGACTTCCATCTCATAGCGGAAGTGGTCCTCCAGCACCGAGACCAAGTCGGGGTCGCGGCGCGCGATCGGGTCCTGGGCGGCGCCGATGCCGAAGCCGGCGCGCAGGGCCGCCAGCTGGGCCAGGTCGTTGTCGGAGCGGAAGGCGAAGAATTCGCGCTCGAAGTTGAGCTGACGCTCGCGCAGCGACCGCATGGTCTCGAGGTCTCGGTCGAAGCCGATGGCGGCAAAGCGCGGATCGTCTATCCGCTCGGGCAGGCCGTGCGCTTCGAGATAGCGCCGGTGGGCGAAGAGACCCAGCCGCACCGCGCCGACGCGCTTCGCCAGCAGCGCCCCCTGGGTTGGGCGCACCATCCGCACCGCGATGTCGGCCTCGCGGCGCAGCAAGTCTTCCTGGCGGCTGGACAGCGCCAGCTCGATCGCCACCTCCGGATTGGCTTCGCGGAAGCCGGTGAGGATCGGCGGCAGCACCTCGACCCCGATGACATCCGAGGCGGTCACGCGGATGACGCCGCGCACGGCCTCGGCCTCGCCCGAGGCCGTGCGGATCAGCGCCTGCGCCGCCGCGGCCATCGCCTCGGCATGCGGCCGCAGCGCCAGCGCCGCCTCGGTGGGGGCGAGGCCGCCGACCGAGCGGGTGAACAGCGGCGCGCCGAGCTCGCTCTCCAGCGCCTCGATGTGCCGCCCGACAGTGGGCTGGGTCAGGCCCAGTGTCCGCGCCGCGCCCGAGAGGCTGCCCTCGTCCAGCACCGCCAGCAGCGTGCGGTAGTGATCCCAGCTATCCATACGAAAATGTATATCCGAAGCACGAATTCAGTCAATTTCGTATATTTCGAGGCCGGCGCATACCTCGCTCCACCAAACGGAGCGACCCAATGACCCCCGCCACCCAGAAGACCGCCCTCATCATCGGCGCCACCGGCTCGTTCGGCGCCCACGCTGTCCAGGCCCTGATCAAGCACGGCTGGGCCATCCGCGCCCTGGCCCGGGACCCCGTCGGCGCGGCCGTCAAGCTCGGCCAGCGCACCCCGATCGACTGGAGGAAGGGCGATGCGATGGACCGCGCCAGCGTCGTCGCGGCGGCGAACGGCGTCCAGCTGATCGTCCACGCGGTCAACCCGCCCGGCTATCGCAACTGGAAGGGCACGGTGTTGCCGATGACCGAGAACTCAATCGCCGCGGCCAGGGCCTCGGGCGCACGTCTGGTCATTCCCGGCAACGTCTACAACTTCGCCCCGGATGCCGGCCCGATGATCGGCGAAGGCGCCCCGCAGGTCCCGGTCACCCGCAAGGGCGCGATCCGCGTCGAGATGGAGCGGCGTCTGCGCCAGGTCTCCGACGAGGACGGCGTCAAGGTGCTGATCCTGCGCGCCGGCGACTTCTTCGGCCCGGCGGCGCCCAACAGCGCGCTGTCATGGCTGGCCCAGAAGCGCCGCGGCCGTATCACCAGCACCTTCGTTCCGGGCCGGGCCGCGCACGCCTTCGCCTATATGCCGGACCTGTGCGAGACGCTCGCACGGCTTGTGGACGCCGAAGACCGCCTCGGCGCCTTCGAGGTGTTCCACTTCCGCGGCCAGTGGCTGGAAGACGGCCGCGCGCTCGGTGAAGCGATGCGGCGGGTCACCGGCCAGCCGAAGCTGGCGATCAACGGCTTCCCCTGGATCGTGGTGCGTCTCGCCGCGCCGTTCAACGAGACGTTCCGCGAGCTCTTGGAGATGCGCTACCTCTGGGACCTGCCGATCGGCCTCGACAACGCCAAGTTGGTTCGCTTCCTCGGCGAAGAACCGCACACGCCGCTCGACGCCGCCCTGCGCGCCACCGTGGTCGACATGGGCTGTCTGGACGATGCCGCCGGGGCCGCCGCTCAGCCGAGCCGCGACAGCTCCGCGATGGCGCCGGCGATGTGATAGAGCGACGAGGCCGGCGCCGCTTCCTCGCGGAAGACGCCGGTCTCGTCCCGCCAGTCGCGCCACAGGCCCGGCGTCGGCGTGTCGAGGAAGGCTTCCAGTGCGATGCAAGCCTGCCCAGCCGCCGTCCAAAGCGCGCCGTCGCCCGTGAGGGCGGCGGCTCTGGCGCAGGCGCGGATGCGCTCGGTCTGGGCCCACAGGCGCGCGCCGCGATCGAGCGGCGCCAGGCGCTGGTCCAGGGCGAAGATCGCAAAGCCGCCGGCATCGATGCCGGTGTGTTCGGCCAGTTCGACCAGCTGCACCGCCCCGGCCAAGGTCGCCGCGTCGGCGTCCTTCCAGTCCATCAGCAGCCAGGCCCATTCGTAGAGGTGGCCAGGCCAGACGATGCGGTCCGCCCGCGCGGCCGGCCGCGACCAGTCCGCCCCGAAGCGTTCGCCGAGCGCGTCGTTCTCAGGATCGATCAGGTGGTCCAGCGCCAGCTCGGCCAAGCTGGCCGCCCGTTCGCGCCAGAGCGGATTGTCAGACGTCGCCGTCCAGGCCTGGAACGCCTCGAACAGGTGCATGTTCGGATTGGCGAACAGCGGCGCGACGAGCCCGGGGGCCTCCGCATAGCCCCCGAGCGGATGGGCGAAGTCGTCCAGCCGGCCCAACAGCTGCAGGGCTTCGCTCTCCAGCGCCGCGTCGGCCGATCGGCTGTGCGCGGCGGCCAGCGCCAGCAGCACGAACGCCTGTTCGTAGAGCAGGCCCATGCCGTCCGGCGTTGCGCCCGAGCGGGGGCAGGCGCCATAGAGGCCGTCCTCGGCTTTCCCGACCAGCACGGCGGCCAGGCCGTGCGCGAGCGCGGCCTGCGCCGGGCCTGACCAGCCTGCCCGTGCGGCGAGCGCGTAGACGTAGGTTTGCCTGGCCTGCACCCGCAGCCGGCGCGGCAGGTGCGCCGGCGCGCCATCCAGTTCGAGCCGCTCGTAGAAACCGCCGGCCGGGTCGGCGCCGCGCTCCCACCAGATCGGCAGGGCAGACTCGGTGTACCAGCGGGTCAGCCGCGCGGCGTGGGCGCGGACGTTATCGGGGGCGCCGGCGCCTGCCGCGATGACGCTCGGCGCGGCGTTCGCGTCGGTCATGCTAAGCCGTGCTGCTGGAGGCTTGTCTTCATCGCCGCTCCATGCGCCGCTATGGTCCGCGCCATTCGCTTACAGGACGCACATTTCCCCAATGACTCAAGCCGATCCGATCCTCGCGGTCGACAAACTGACGGTGCGCTTCGAAACCCACGACGGCATGGTGGACGCGGTGCGCGGCGTCTCGCTCAGGGTGGAGCGCGGGGAATGCCTGGGCGTGGTGGGCGAGAGCGGCTCGGGCAAGAGCCAGACCTTCATGGCGGTGATGGGCCTGCTCGCCGCCAACGGCCGCGCCGAAGGCTCGGCGAGGTTCAAGGGCAAACAGTTGCTGGGGCTCAAGGTCGGCCAGCTCAACGACATCCGCGGCTCGAAGATGACCATGATCTTCCAGGATCCGCTCACCGCCCTGACGCCGCACGTGCGGATCGGCGAGCAGATCGCCGAGCCGCTGCGGCTGCACCTGGGCATGGGCGCCAAGGCCGCCATGGACCACGCACAGCTCTGGCTCGAGAAGGTGCGCATCCCCGACGCCAAGCGGCGCCTGCGGCAATATCCGCACGAGCTCTCCGGCGGCATGCGCCAGCGGGTGATGATCGCCGCGGCCATGGCCTGCGGCCCCGACCTGCTGATCGCCGACGAGCCGACCACCGCGCTCGATGTCACGGTGCAGGCCGAGATCCTCGACCTGATGGCCGATCTCAAGCGTGAGACCGGCACGGCCATGGTGCTGATCACCCACGACATGGGCGTGATCGCCCGCCTGGCCGACCGGGTCTGCGTGATGAAGGACGGCGCCTATGTCGAGGAGGGCGAGGCCGAGAGCCTGTTCAGCAACCCGCAGACGCCGTACGCCCGCAGCCTGCTGGAGGCGATCCCGCGGCTCGACCGCGACGACCGCGGCGGGCGGCCGACCGTGCAGCCGCCGGCCGCCGACGCGCCGATCGTGGTCAAGGGCGACGACGTGAAGGTGTGGTTCCCGGTCAGCGAGGGCCTGTTCAGACGCCGCCAGCTGCGCGCGGTCGACGGCGTCAGCTTCGAGATCCGCAAGGGCGAGACGCTGGGCGTGGTCGGCGAAAGCGGCTGCGGCAAGTCCACTCTCTCTCGCGCGGTGCTCAACCTGCTCCCGGCCACCGGCGGCGCAGTCACCGTGCTTGGTCGCGACATCACCCGCGCCGACCAGGAGACGTTGCGGGCGGCGCGCAAGGACCTGCAGATCGTGTTCCAGGACCCGCTGGCCAGCCTCGACCCGCGGGCCACCGTCGGCGACTCGATCGCCGAGCCGCTGCGGGTGTTCAAGCCGGACATGAACCGCGCCGAGCGCGAGGCCGAGGCGCGGCGGATGATGCAGCGCGCGGGCCTGTCGCCCGACCTGGTCAACCGCTACCCGCACGAGCTCTCCGGCGGCCAGAACCAGCGCGTCGGCATCGCCCGGGCGATGATCCTGCAGCCGCAGCTGGTGATCTGCGACGAGGCGGTCTCGGCGCTCGATGTCTCGATCCGCGCCCAGATCATCGACCTCTTGATCGAGCTGCAGAAGGACATGGGCCTGGCGATGATGTTCATCAGCCACGACCTGGCGGTGGTGCGCGAGATCAGCCACCGCGTGCTGGTGCTCTACCTCGGCCGGGTGATGGAGCTGGCGACCCGCGACCAGCTCTACGCCGACCCGCAGCATCCCTACACCAAGGCGCTGCTCTCGGCCGCGCCGATCCCCGACCCGGTGCGCGAGCGGGCCCGCCAGCGCGTGCGGCTCGACGGCGAGCCGCCGAGCCCGCTCGATCCGCGGTCATCCCTGCGCTTCCTGCCCTCGAAACTCGGCCCGCCGGGCGAGCCGGTCTACGTGCCGAAACTGCTGGAGTTCGCCCCCGGCCATCTGGTCAGCGAATTCGACCCTGCATAGCTTCCGGGCCGTTTGCTGGAGGGCTGACCGGTATGATCTCGATCCTGCGTTCGCTGGCGTCCGTCGCCTTCTTGCTCGTGCTTTTCCTGGGCCTGGCGGGCGCCGCGTCGGCGCAGACCGATGAGATCCAGGTCTACAACGCGCAGATCGCCGCGCCCGGCGTCTTCAACCTCACCCTCCACGACAACTACACGCCCGAAGGCCTGAAGACGCCGGCGTTCCCAGGGGCGATCATCTCCAATCACGACCTCAACGGCGTTCCCGAGTGGGCTTACGGCGTCAACGACTGGCTCGAGGCGGGCCTCTACCTGCCGCTCTACAGCGTGCCCGGCGACGGACATGCGCAGCTGGATGGATTCAAGCTGCGGGCGCTGTTCGTGGCGCCGAACGCGGCCAAGCGGAGCTTCTTCTACGGCGTCAATTTCGAGTTCAGCTTCAATGCCAAGCACTGGGACCCCAACCCCTACACCCAGGAGATCCGGCCGATCCTGGGGTGGCGGCTCGGCAAGGCGGACCTGATCCTCAACCCTATCCTGGACAACTCCTGGAAGGGATTCTCCCGGCTCGACTTCGCCCCCGAAACCCGCATCGACTACAATCTCTCCGACACCTGGGCGGTGGCGGCGGAGGAGTATGACGACTTCGGCCAGCTGCGCGGGTTTCTCCCCGCCGACAAGCAGACCCATCAGCTGTTCCTAGTGGTCGACTACAACGGCAAACCCATCGACGTGGAAGCCGGCATCGGCTTCGGCCTGACGCCCGCCACCGACCGCCTGACGCTCAAGCTGATCCTGTCTCGGGATCTGAACTAGGTCGTGTGCTCATCAAGGAGGGAGACCCCGGCCGGTCAAAGGCGCAGACGCGGCGGGGCGAATCATCCGGCAAGCGGACGTTCCGGAGTTCCGAGGTGGGTGGCGAGCGGACTTTAGACCGTCGCCGAAACTAGCCGTTCGTGCATGTCAGAGGGCAGCGCATCGGGCCGATCACGATAGTAAAGTTGGTTCGCGGCTTCGATGGACAGGTGTTCAACGTTGTGGAACCCCGCGGCGAGGAGAATTTCGGTCATTCGATCTGGCGTGAAAAAGGTGCTGAACCGCGTTCCTCGCGCAGCATGGAGCGCCTTTGCCGCTTCGGCGCGTGGGCCGGGCACGCAATAGGTGAGAACGATTTCCGATCCAACCGGGTGGTTGGCTGCCCAGGCGAGCGTGCTCGCTATGGCATCCTCGGTCAGGTACTGGGTGACCCCGAGCCACGAGATGAATGTTGTGGCGGTCTGGTCGTAGCCGCTCGTCGCCAGCGCCTCGACCAGCGTCGTCGTCTCGAAATCGCATGGGACGAACTGGAGTTGGGGCGGCAGGTTCAGCCCAAGCTGACCTAGCCGCCAGCGCTTCCAATCCTGCATCGGCGGGTCATCCACCTCCAGGACCAACAGGCCCCCGAGGTGGTCGGCTTGGCGCAAGGCGTAGGAGTCCAATCCTGCGCCGAGAAGGATGTACTGGCCGGTTCTTGTCCGCGCGGCGGCAAGTCGCTCTTCAGCGTAACGGCTGCGCAGCGCCCAAAGCGAGGATCCGCCGGCCCCCAAGGCGGCTTCTCTTTCGTTCACCCTCTCCAGGATCTCGACTTCTGAGACGTTCGCGAGCGCCAGCGCGAAGGTGTCTTCAAATACCTTCGGGCTGGCGGACTGAAGCAAGTGACCGGCCCGCATCGTAGCGGCCCCGATAGCCGTCATGTGAACGCCCGCAAGGCGCGGTTCGATTGTCTCGTTCCCCATCTTACGCCCCTCAGAACAGACCGTTTCGAACATCCGCCCCGTCCACCAGCGCCTGTCAATGAGCGAGGTCATTAGCACGGCGCCGGCCGCCGCGCGGCGTTCGGCCAACGGTATCGCCCCGGCGGAGGGGAAGAGCCCGGCCGACGGCGCTGCGGGCGCCTGACGGCGGTCGTCGCCAACTTCCGCTTCGGGTCCACTCATCCTGCCCGATCCTCAGGGGGGTAGCTCACATACCGGTATAGGCTCCCGCCTTTTTCCCCCTCGCCGACAGCGCTACCTCTTCCCAATCGCATAAGGAGCCGAGTCATGGCGAAGCTGGACGGTGCAACGGTGGTGGTGATCGGCGGCGCATCGGGCGTCGGCTTTGCCGTCGCCGCCGCGGCGGTGGAGGCCGGCGCCAATGTGGTCGTCGGCTCCAGCCAGGCCCCACGGATCGAAGCGGCGGCCAGGAAGCTCGGTCGGGGCGCCAAGGGTCAGACCGTGGATGTGAGGGACGAGGCTTCGGTCGCCGCCTTCTTCGATACAGCAGGCCCGTTCGACCATCTGATCTTCACCGCCGGCGATTGGGGCCACATGTTCGGGCCGACCCGCGATCTCGACGTCGAGGCCAGCAAGGCCAGAATGGAAGTACGGTTCTGGGGCGCGGCCCGAGCCGCCAAGCATGCGATCCGCCAAATCGCCAACGACGGCTCAATCACCTTGACCGGTGGGATGCTGGCGCACCGGCCGATGCCGGGCGCGCCCCTGACCACAGCCTCGGCCCACACAACGGAGGGCCTGGCCATGGGCCTCGCGCGCGATTTGGCCCCCATTCGGGTCAACGCTGTTTGTCTGGGCCTGATCATGAGCGAGCAGGTGCAGACCATGGGCGAGGCCATGGTCAAGGGCTTCACCGCCAACCTGCCGCTGCCGCGCGGCGGGACAGTCGAGGAGGCGGCCGAGGCCTACCTCTACCTGATGCGCGCCACCTACGTGACCGGCCAAGTCGTGCGGGTCGACGGCGGCGGCAGCTTGGTCTGAGTCCGCTGCCCTACGCGACCAACCCGACGCCCGAGAATATTGCGCTGTGGCTGCCGAAGCGCGGCGGCCCGTTTGAAGTCGGCCCGGCGCCGTACACGCGTCCGGGCGCGAACGAGGTGGTGGTGCGCACCCGGGCTGTCGGTCTGAACCTGGTGGATGGCATTCCCGGAATCGCCTATCGGCTCATCCTGCCGTGGCTCACGTTCCCCGCCGTCATCGGCGTGGACGTCGCAGGCGAGATTGTCGAAGTCGGTCCCGGCGTGGACCGGTTCAAGATCGGCGACCGGGTGCTTGGGCACGCGGTTGGTCTTGAGCGGTCGCAGAACCGGGCGGCCGAGGGCGCGTTCCAAAACTACGTCGTGCTCATGGCCCACATGGCCTCGCCGATCCCCGATTCCCTGTCGTTCGAGCAGGCCGCGGTGCTGCCGCTGCAGCTTTCGACGGCGGCGACTGGCCTGTTCCAGCAGGATGGTCTCGGCCTCGCCCTGCCGACGGCCGACCCGGCCGAGCGTAGGGAGACTGTGCTAGTGTGGGGCGGATCGACTGGCGTCGGCAGCAACGCGATTCAGCTGGCCCGCAACGCGGGATATCGGGTGGTGGCCACCGCCTCTGCGCGCAATTTCGACTACCTGCGCTCCCTCGGCGCCGCAGCCACCATCGACCGGAACAGCCCGGCGGCAATCGAAGACCTCGTGGCGGCAATCGGCGAAGGCCCGCTCGCCGGCTCGCTCGCGATCGGCGCCGGGTCGCTACCGAAGGTCATGCGCGTTGCTGCGCGCGTCCCCGGCGCCAAACGCGTCTCATCCGCCGCACCCGGACTCGTCACGCGCATGCTCGCCTTGGGTGCGCCCCGCGACGTGCATGTGAGCGGAATCTGGGGCGGAACCCTCAAAGACAACGAGGTCGGCCCGGCGATCTATGTCGACTTTCTCCCAGCGGCTCTCGCGACCGGGGCATATCGAGCCGAACCCCAAGCGGAAATCGTCGGCCAGGGACTCAACGCCATTCCCGCCGGACTACAGCGGCTCCGCCAAGGCGTTTCCGCCAAGAAGCTCGTCGTAACTATCTGAGCGGCGGCCTAGGTCGTGGATCGGCGGAGGGGAACAGCTCTTTGAAGGCGCTGCAGGCGCCCCATAGCTGACTCTCGGAACTCAGCTCCGGGTCGAACCAAGTAATCGCCTTCGGGCCCTCGCAAGCGGACCCGAGCCGCGGCCGACTTGTGAGTACACGCCCTAGTCGGGCCGCCTCACCGCATCACATTTCCAGCGGATAGGCTGCCTCGCGCCAGGCTTTCATGCCGCCGTCGAGGGCGACGGCGCGCATGTAGCCGAGCTGGCGCAGCGTGGCGGCTGCCAGCGTGGAGATCTTACCGAACTCGCAGCAGGCGACGATGCGCAGGGTCGGGTCGGGGATCTCTTCGTTCACGCGCAGCTCGAGCTGGCCCCGCGGCAGATGCCGCGCGGTCGGGATATGCCCGGCGCGATAGGCGGACTCTTCGCGCACATCCAGCACCAGCAGGTCGTTGGGCCTCGCCGCGAGGCGCTGCTGCAGCTCGGTCATGCCCAGGAACGGCACCTGCGCCGACGCCTCGGCCAGCAGTTGGCTGACGGTCTTGCCGCCGGACATGTTGGTGCGCAGCGCCTCGGTGAGGTGGGTCGGCGCGGCAAGATCCAAGTCGCGCATCATCTGGACGAACTCGGCGCGCTCGCGCTTCTGCAGCCGCGGGTTCTCGGCGATCTCGGCGCCGATGCTGGAGTGGCCGCGGCCTTTGTAGTCGTGCGCCGGATAGACCAGCAGCGCCGGATCGAGCTGCAGCAGCTTGCCGAACAGGCTCTCGTACAGCTGCTCGGGATCGCCGGTGGGCAGGTCGGTGCGGCCGGTGCCGCCGATCAGCAGGGTGTCGCCGGTGAAGACGCGGTCCTCGGCGACCAGACACATCGAGTCGCGGGTGTGGCCCGGCGTGTGCAGCGCCCGCAGGCGCAGCTTGCCGACCAGCAGCAGGTCGTCGTCGTCGAGCCGCAGGCTGGCGAACGGCGCGGCGCCGTCGCGGTGCATCACCAGCGGCGCGCCCAGCATCTCGGCGAGCTGCTTGGCGCCGGAGAAGTGGTCGGCGTGGGTGTGGGTGTCGATCACGTAGCGGATGTGCAGGCCATCGCGGCCCGCCAGCGCGTGGTAGCGATCGATCTGGCTGACTTCGGGGTCGATCAGCGCCGCGCTCAGCGTGTCGGCGCAGCCGAACAGGTAGGACTGGCAGCCGCCGGTGGCCACTTGTTCGAAGATCATCGCCCGCCCCCGCGCTGCGCGTCGGCGGCACCTTCTGCGCTTGGTCGCGCCCCGGCAACCCCGCGATCTACCGGACGCCCTTGTAGTGCGGCATCGCTCTTTCGCACGCGCCGCGGACGTCGTGACGAATTCTAGTATTCCTCCTCATCTGCCCCGTCCGCGATCACGATGTCGACGTTGCCGAAACCGCTGCCGCGCAACGCCACCCGCAACCTGCCCGCCAACCATCTCGGCGAGCGATCCAGGGTCAGGAAGATCGTACCGGGAAAGGTGTCGTAGTAGGCCGTGCCGTAGAAGTACCTCGCGGGCTTTGCGCCCTCGAGATCACGCGCAAGCACCTTCCCCGGCCTGCGCCGGTCGACCGCAAAGCGGAGCGAACGGTCGCTGAAACTCGCGACCACGCAATTGACCGGATTTTCCCGGTCCGAGGCGGCTAGGGTGGCCTTCAACTGTCTGAAGTCGATCGGTGACTCTACGGCGGTGGGCATGTCGATCTCCTCAAGCCTCGTCAGCGCGGCGCGGGTTGCTACGCTCAAGGCAGATGACGCCACAACGGCGGTGTCGGCAACCGGCCAGCGCCCGGAGCCCCAAGCGGCGCCCGCGCCTAGCTCGTCCGGCGGCCCAGCGCCGCCAGGATGTCGGCGGCGACGACCGAGAGGGAGTCGTCGCGCGCGCCCATGATCAGGATGCGATCGCCGCTCTGGGCCAGCTCCAGCAAGCGCGCGGCGCAGGCCGGGCGGTCGGGCAAGGCGGCGGCGGCGCGGCCGCGGGCGGCGATGGCCGTCGCGATCTCCGCGCTGCCGACGCTGCGGTCGGCGGTGCCGCCGAAGTAGGCCGGCGGGGTCATCACCAGCACGTCGGTCGGCGCCATGTGGGTGGCGAAACAGTCGACGAAGGCGTCGCCCATCAGTTTCAGCGGGCCGTAGCCGTGCGGCTGGAACAGCATCAGCAGTCGGCCGGGGTGGGCGTGGAGCGTGTCGAGCGTGGCGGCGATCTTGTCGGGGTTGTGAGCGAAGTCGTCGATCACCGTGACGCCGGCGGCCGCGCCCAGCACGTCCATCCGCCGCTTGACCCCGGCGAAGGCCCCGAGCGCGGCGGCGGCCTGGTCGAGCTCCACGCCGAGCGCGTCCGCCGCGGCGATCGCCGCCAGCGCGTTGGCGGCGTTGTGCTCGCCGGGGGTCTGCAAGGCGACCTCGGCGCGCTTGCCGTTGCGCCGCGCGGTGACGGCGAAAGCGATCCCGCCCGGCGTCGGCGTGCGCGGCCCGGCCAGGAAGTCGGCGGCGGGATCGGTGAGGGAGAAGGAGGCGACGCGGGCCGGATCGAGCCCGGCGGCGAGCGCCGCGGTCTCGGTGTTGTCGAGGTTCAGCACCACGTGGCGGGCCTTGGCCGCGAAGTCCGAAAACAGCGCGCGCAGCTCCTCCATCGACTTGTGGTCCAGCGAGATGTTGTTCACCACCGCGACGGTGGGCGCATAGAGCGCGATCGAGCCGTCGCTCTCGTCGACCTCGGCGATGAACGCCTCGCCCGCGCCGACCTTGGCGCTGGCGAACGGCGCGTCGGGGGTGGCGAAGTTCTTCATCTCGGCGCCGTCGACGATGGTGGGATCGAGCCCGGCGTAGGCGGCGATCCAGCCGATCATGGCGGTGGTGGTCGACTTGCCGCTGGTGCCGGCGACGCCGACGCTCAGGCGCGCGGCGTTGAACAGCTGCGCCAGCAGCTGGGCGCGGGTGACGATCGGCGCGCCGACGCGTCTGGCGGCCGCGACGTCGGGGATGGTCTCCTCGATCGCGGCGGAGACCACCAGGGTCTGGTCGGCGCGGGTCAGGCCGGAGCCGTCCTGCGGGTGCAGGCCAACGCCGCTGGCGCGCAGGAACGCGAACCGCTCCGGGTTGCGGCCCTGGTCGAGCGCGCGGTCCGAGCCCTCGACCTTGGCGCCGCCCGCCAGCACGATCAGCGCCAGCGGCGTCATCCCACTGCCGCCGACGCCGCAGAAGAAGTAGCTTCGCTTCGGAATCATGCCCGAGCCTAGATGGCCGGGTGAGGGGAGAGCAACCGTGGCCGCCCTAGACACCGGCAGTGGCGCGCTGCGCATCGCCGTCGTCGCTCCGTCATCGCGCCTGTCGCCCGAGGTTCCGGGGCGCGTGCAGGCGCTGGCGGCGGCGCTCTACCCGGACCGCACGCCGGCGATCTTCTTCCATCCGCAGTGCTTTCTATCGTCCGGCCACTTCGCCGGCGACGATGCGGCGCGCACGGCGGCGCTGGTCGAGGTCGCGAACAGCCAGGCGTACGACGCGGTCTGGTTCGCGCGCGGCGGCTATGGCGCGGGGCGGCTGATCGAGGCGGCGCTGCCGCAGCTGGGGCCGGCCGCGCGGCGCAAGACCTGGCTCGCCTACAGCGACGGCGGCGCGCTGCTGGCGGCGCTCTACTGCCAGGGCTTCGAGCACCTCGCGCACGGCCCGATCCCGCAGGACATCCTGCGCGAGGGCGGCGAGGCGGCGGTGGCGCGGGCGCTCGCCTGGCTGGTGGATCGCGACCCGGCGTCGCTCGAACCCAGCCTCGCCGCCGACCCGCGTCCGGCCGCGGCGTTCAACCTCGCCATGCTGACCTCGATGCTGGGCACGCCCTGGCAGCCGGACCTGGCCGGGCACGTGCTGATGCTGGAGGAGGTGGGCGAGTACATGTACCGGATCGACCGGATGCTGTTCCAGCTGACCAGCAACCCGGCCATGCGCCGCGTCGCTGGTCTGCGCCTCGGCCGCTGCAGCGCGATTCCCGAGAACGACCCCGACTTCGCCCAGACCGAGGCGCAGGTCGCCCGCGCCTGGTGCGCCCGCTCCGGCATCCCCTGGCTCGGCCGCGCCGATATCGGCCACGATGCCGCCAACAAGGTCGTGCCGTTCGGGGCGCGGTGAGGGGCTAGGCCGACAACGCCGCCAGCTCCGCCTTCTGTTTCTTCGTCAGGGCGGCGCAGACCAGTTCGTAGGAATTCGCGAGCAGGCGCTCGACCTCGTCGGCTGGCACATCCGCGTCGAGGCTGACGCTGATCCAGAAGCGGCGGTCGAGGTGGGAGCGGTGGCCGACGCCGGCGTACTGTTCGCGCAGGATCTCCGCCAGGTGCGGGTCGGACTTCAGGATCACGTTCTCGATGCGGCGAATGGACAGGATGGCGAACATCTTGCCCATCACCTTGTAGATCATGACGGTGGGCGGGGCCGACCTGGGCGGGTACATGACCTGGCCGATAGCGCCGGGCATGGCGTCGAGGCTCGCCTTCACGGCGGCGGTTCGTTCGCTGAGGTCCAAATGGCGCTCCGCTGGGACGCAGATCGAAGCGTAACGCCAGGCGCGCAGGCCCGTCCAGCCAGCCCCGCCGGCCCCACGGCGCGTCAGGCGGCCCGGCTGCCCGCTGGCGAGCAGACCGGGTGACGGCGATGCGACAGAACGAACAATTTCTCGCGAACCGGTTCGCGCTGGAGGCGAACGCCGTTGACTACGGCCAGAGCACGAGCTTCAAGCACGGTTCTACGAGTCTGCCGGCAAGCTGCGCGGTGGACCGGCTGTGCGACGGGGATGTTAGATGAGACACGCAACCGCGATGGTGGCGCTCGCGAGCGCACTCAGTATCGCCGCCCTCGGAGGCGCGGCGCACGCCGCAAACCTGATCAGCGACGGTGATTTCTCAAGCCCGATTACCGGCGGCAGCGGAAGCTGGGGACTGTTCGCTAACGGGGCGGTCGGCGCCTGGATGAACGACAACCACGATTTGCTCGAAGTCGGCAACAGCGGGACTTACGTGCTCCCGTGCGACAACGGCGGTTGTCAGAACCTGGAAGTCAACGCCAACACCTTCGACACCGTCTCTCAGACGGTCACCCTCACCGTCGGGAAGCACTACGATCTGTCCTGGGACTACGGCGGGCGTCCCGGCGGCGGCCCCCAGATTCTCGATGTCAGCTTCGGCGGCAACGCCCTGACGTCTGACACCGGCAGCTACGGGGTTTGGTCGCACAATTCCTTCCTGGTCACCGGCACCGGGAACCCCGAGGATCTGGTTTTCGCGTCGGAGGTCACCGGCGGCCTGCCTTCCTATGGCAACGAAATCACCAACGTCTCGCTGGTGGCGGTTCC
>DATNIH010000177.1:0-15104 GCA_035604515.1 Caulobacteraceae bacterium
AGCCGCTGCCACCGCGCCGGTCGCTGGCGTGGTCGTCACCATCCTCTTCATGCGCGAATGGCGCGCTGCGATCCGGCAAGCCCAACCGAACAGCACGTCCAGCGCCCGTTAGCGCCCCGCTAGCACAGGCGCCGGCGGCGCGCTGTTGGCATGTCCGCCTCAGCGGACCTTCCCCTGCCGCACGTCACCGGCGCAATGTCCGCTTTCTGGCGGGCCGCCTGAGTCCGCCTTCGACCCAAAGCAGACATCCGACCGACGGACCCTCGACCCTCAGGTTCAGGTCTGAACGATCTCGCACTCTGAGGGGAAGACTGCCCAGGGCATCCGCTGTGAGTAGCGCACGACGCGGGTGGGCGCCGGCAATGTCGGATCGTTGAAGCAGCCCCCAGCGAAGCCGGTTACGTGCGGCCTGGAGCTTTGCGACTTCCAGAACAGCGTCGAGCCGCATCTCGAGCAGAAGTGTCTCGTATGCGGATAGTCGGGCGTCTCGACCACGCGCGTGGTCAGTGGACCTTCGACCGTGCGGACTTGCTCGTTGAGGAAGTAGGCGGACCAGCTGAATGGCGCGCCGGTCCGGCGCCTGCAATCGTCGCAGTTACACAGGATGCTGGCGGCCGGCTCGCCCTCGACCTCGACCGTGCATTCGCCGCACGAGCACGTTGACGTCCGCATCACGGCCTCCCCACGACGCCAAGCCGCCCCCTTGGCAGCGCGTGACCCTATCTAGCCCTCAGCGCGGGCGGCAAGGGAAAGGTATCCGGACGGAGCGGAGCAAACGTCCGCTTCTGGGCAGAGAGCCAATGACCGCTCTCGACCCTAAGCGGACATCTGCTCGGCCACCGCGACACTAAACCGCCGTCTTCCCGTCTTGGCTTTGCCCTAGCCAGTGCCATATGAGCGACCGTCGGCTGATCGGTTCGTGCCCGGTCTTGGAACCTGTCCCCCCCAGCCCCCCGTGATCGGCGGAGCTCGGTCGGCCGACACCCCTCTTTGATTGACAGAAGTCAAGGCGAGCCAATAAGCCTCGCCGAAAATTCGATAGGGCTCGGTGCGCGTGGAGGCCATTGATCTCGTGGCCAAATTCAACCAGTTGCGGATGCGGCAAGGAGAGACCGCAGGGTCGGCCCACTTCATTCGAGAGTGGCGCAAACATCGCGGTTTGACCCAGAAGGACCTCGCCGAACAAATCGGAATCACGCGGAGCTACCTCTCGATGATCGAGACGGGCGCGCGACCGTATCGTCCTGAACTTGTTGCGGCTGCTACCGCAGCATTGGGCTGCGCCCCCGAGGAGCTGATCGGGGGTGGTCCGGCAAAGCCAGATGACATCCTATCGCTCTGGTCGAACCTGACGGAGGCCGAGCGAGCCGATGGCTTGGTCGCTCTCAGGACCATGTTCGGAAGAGTGAGCCGCGAATAGCCAAGGTCCGCTTTCCGGCCGGTAGCCAGCGTCCGCTCTCGACCCAAAGCGGACTCAGGCGACATCATCGAATCTACGCGGCGTTCGACGACATCTCGGCGATCTCCGACCTCCAGGCGGCGAGTTGGTCGGCGCTGGGCGGTGGGCGCAGGAGAGGGGTTTCGGCGATCATCTGATCGATGAAGGCCGCATAGTCAGGGTTGAACGCTTCTCTGGCCCTTCGCCATGCCACGCGATAGCCGGCGAGCGCGAAGGTGGCGCTGAGCGATGCCTGGTAGCCGCGGAACGCGGCGTCCTCCAAAAGGCCGTGGCAGTGCTGCAGGAAGGTGTCTTCGGTGTTGACGAAAAACGCCCTGGCGTAGCTGCGGAATTGCGAGAGCTCGGTGATGGTCAGTTCAGCGTCGCCGGTCATGGCCTTCTGAAGCGCCTGGGCTATCGAGGGGTCGGTCCCGTGCAAGACAACCTGCACGGTCCGGCTGGCGCGCACCTGGCCGATGGTGGCGCGTTGGTTGCGCTCGGCCCGGCGCACCTGCTCGTTTACCTGCCGCAGCTGGAAATATAGGAAGATGAGGGAGATCAGCACGGCGACGCCGCTGACGAAGCTGCCGAGTGAAGCAAGATCGGAAAGTGACATGGAGCCCCCACCATCTGAGTGATGGAGGAAGACTAGCGGCGTCATGGCCTTGTGTCGTCGGCCAGGCGCTGGCGCCCAACGACGTCCGGTTATGGGCAACCCGACGATGTCCAAGCGGAGCGGAGCGATAGTCCGCTTCTGGGCAGGGACCCGTCGTCTGCTATCGACCCAAAGCGGACGATCGCCGAGGACCGCGCCGCGCCAGGGAACGTTTTCAGCGTCGGCGACGTTAGGTCCTCGCCGCCGGGTATTCACGACGCGAGGACCATGGTGATCCGCGATCTCATCCACTGCGGTGCGGGATAGTATTCCTGTGCATATCAAAATAGACCGTATAGAACTTGAGCAGCGCATAAATATTCAACAAGCGCCGCCGCAATGTTCCCTTGACGTATGACGCAGAGAAGCAGATCACATCTTCTTAATAATTTCTTAGGCAAAACTTTGATGGCCAATCACTAATTTGGCCGTCGAGTGCGAGAAATGGCGCCGCAACCCCGAAGGTGGACGATGCGCCTGACTCTTCTTTTTCCCGTCGTCCTGGCCGGCTGCGCGCTCGTGGCGTCCGTGAGCCACGCACAGCAGCTCTACTACACCCCCATCAATCCCCTGTTCGGCGGCAATCCGTTCAATTCGACGCAGCTCGAAGCGGACGCCGCCGCGCAGAATCAATATAAGAATTCAGGGTCCAACACGACGCGGCCCGAGACGCAGGCGCAGCTGTTCGCGTCGGAATTGCAGTCTGAGCTCCTCGGGGATTTGGCCAACCAGGTCGCGAACGCGATCTTCGGCCCGAACGCCCAGCCCAGCGGAACGTTCAAGTTCGGCGGCGAGAGCGTCACCTTCGTGCGCGGCCTGACCGAGACGACGGTGACCATCACCGACACAACCGGCGCCCAGACCGTTATTGAACTGCCCAATTCGTCAGACACGGCAGGCTAGGCGCGTGGCGCCCCGCTTCACCCTCGCGGTGGCGATGGCCGCGGCTGCGGCGCTTTCCGCGTGCGCCTACACGCCTCGACCCGCGGTGATGTCCAAGCTTCCTGTCTATCCGCTCACGACCGAAAGCCAGGCGATGCTCAATGAGCTGCCGCCGCCCGAACATCCCGTGGCGGTCGCGGTCTACGGCTTCACCGACCAGACCGGGCAATTCAAGCTGGAAACCACCGGCCAGAACCTCTCTCGCGCCATTAGCCAGGGCGGATCGGCGATGCTGATGCACTCGCTGCAGGAGGCCGGCAATCGGTCCTGGTTCACGATCGTCGAGCGGGAAGACCTGAAAGACGTGCTGAACGAGCGTCAGCTCATTCGCGAAATGCGCAAGCAGTACCTCGGCGAGACCACCGTCAATCCGGAGGCGCTTCCCTCGTTGCTGTTCGCCGGCGTGCTGCTCGAAGGCGGGGTGGTTGGTTACGACACCAACACCGTCACCGGCGGCGCAGGCGCCAGCATGCTGGGCATCGGGGCGGACGCCAAGTACCAACAGGACACGGTGACGGTCTACATCCGTGCGGTATCGGTGAAGACCGGCGAGGTGCTCACCACCGTCACCGCATCAAAGACGATCACCTCCTATGCCCTCGACGCCAACGTCTTCCGTTACGTCGGCGCGACCACGATGCTCGAGGCGGAGGCCGGCTTCACCACCAACGAGCCGGCGCTGCTCGCCCTTCAGCAGGCGATCGACAAGGCGACCTACGGCGTGATCATGGAGGGCGTCGACCTCAAGCTGTGGAACTTCGCCGATCCCGCTGCGGCGTGGCCATCGCTGTGGCGCTACAATCAAGAGCGAGACGGTCTCCTAAGCGCCAGGCAAGTGATCGACGCTGAGCACCGGAGTCTCGGTGGGCACGGTCACGCTGCGCGACCGAATGCTGACGACCCGCCACCGCCTCCACCCCCCGCGCCTGCGCCGTTGGCGCGGGCTGCCCCCGCGCCGGCCGCGTTGGCGCCGGCCGCGTTGGCGAAGGGTCCCCCGCTGGCCGTCCCGCCCTCACCGGCGCGCGCGCAGAACGATTTGAGCGGCGCAGACAGTGTTGGCGCACTGCTCGCCGCTCCGACAGACGCCCCTGCACCACCTGGCGCAGACAAATAGACGGCGGCCGCGAAGCCGCCGGTAGGGCGAGGAAATCCTCGCCGACGTTCCAGCGTTGAGGGGCTCCATTCGGGGTTCGACAACGCGAAAAGGAAGCAAAGCGAATGGAGACTCTCTTGTTGGGCGCCGGTTCAGCGGTCGCCCTGCTGGCTGAGCGGACACGAGATTGACCCCTATCAGTGCGCGCTCTTGGATCACCTCTATTTTCGCCAACCAACGTCCCTGTACCGGTTTGCGCAGGCAGATAGACGGCGGCCGTAGCGAAGCCGCCGGTAGAGCGAGGACATCCTCGCCGACGTTCCAGCGTTGAGGAGCCCCATTCGGGGTTCGACAACGCGAACAAGGAAAGCAAAGACAATGAAGAAGCTTCTGTTGGGGGCCGCCTCCGCGGTCGCCCTGTTGGCTGCCGGCAGCGCATTCGCCGCCGGAAACGCCTCAACGATCGACCAGATCGGATACGCGGAGAACGCCTCGGTCGATCAAAGCGGGTCGCCCTCGGATGCGGTCGCCCAGATCACCCAGGGCGTTACCGCCGCGGACGAGTACAACTCGGCGAACGTTACGCAGGGCGGTGGTGCCGGCAACCAGGCCTCGATCACGCAAAACCAGGTCGGCTACGCGGCCGTTTCAGACCCGAGCAACGTGTCCAATTCGGATCAACAGGGAACTGACGGCACGATCACGGTCGTGCAGGAGGGCAACAACAGCTCCTCGATCTCCCAGCTTCAATTCTCGTCGTACGAGCATGCGCTGGTGGGCCAATCGGACAACTACAATTCCGCCGGAATTCAACAGGGCGGAACCCAAGAGCTGGCGGTCGTGAACCAGGAAGAAGGAACCGGGAACTCGGCTTCGATCGTACAATCCGGAACGGGCGACAACGTCTACGCGCCCAGTCTCCTCACCGCCACCCCCCCGCCGCCCGGCCCGAATAACCTTCAGTGGTATGAGAATGTGCCTACCGACTCAGTTCTGCCGGGCACGCCAGCTGGGGACACGGTTTACGGGCCAGTTGGGGCTGTTGTTGACCAGAACGGGTCAAACAACATCGGCAACATCAACCAAGCCGGCTTCCAGAACTTTGCCGACGTCGCGCAGGGGGGCCAGGACGGCAGCGCCAACAATGTCGGCTCGATAAGCCAGGGCGCGAGTCTCTACCAGTCAGATGGCGTCATGTATCAAGACGGTCACAACAACATCGCCGCGATCAATCAGTCTGGAGCGGGAACGACCTATTCGACGGTCTGGCAGAACGGGAACTCGAACCAGGCCTATTCAACTCAGGTTGGTTCAGAACACTCTGTAATCGGCCAAGGCGTCACGGGCGACGACGGCGCATACCCGAACACCGTCACCAGTGACTTTGCCTCGGTCGATCAGACCAGCGGCGGTGACAATTCCCTCGTCACGCAGCTGGGCGACAACGACGCGGCGTACGTCGCTCAAACGAGCACGGCGAACGCGACGTCGACGATCCTGCAAAACGGCAACTACGACGTGGCGAGCGTCCACCAGTAAGCTTGAAGCACTATAGCAGCGGCCGGCGTCCGCAAGGTCGCCGGCCGGCTGCGATCCCTCACTAAGGAGCCACCCCGATGCGCGGCTTGGCCGTTCTCGCATTGCTATTGTCTCTGATCGGCGCGGCCAGGGCGGCCAGCGCGGAAGCCCCTTCCGTGTCCGCCGATCAGGTTGGCGCCATTTCGAAGGTCAGCATTCTCCAGACCGGGACCGGCAATCAGGCGACGGTCGACCAGTCTGGCGGCGCCGGAGACGTCAGCATGCAGCAGGACGGCGCGGCCAACGGTGCGAGCGTCACCCAAACGGGCGCGGGCTACGACCAGGCCGCCGTGGCTCAGGAGGGGTCGTCCAACGTCGCCAACCTGATCCAGAGTGGCGGCTACAACACCGCGGTTCTGGGCCAGAGCGGCACGGGCAACCAGTCGAACTTGCAGCAGACCGCCCTGGCGGGCGGCGGCAACTTGGCCGTTCTCGCCCAGTTCGGTTCAAACGACGCCGCGTCGATCACCCAGGACGGCGCCGCCAACACGGCGCTCGAAAGCCAGATCGGCAATGGCGATACGGAGAGCGTGACGCAAACGGGCGCCAACAACGATGTCGTCTACTCGCAGATCGGGAACAACCTGCCCGACCTCGCGGTCAAGCAGACCGGCGGCATGACCGTCACCATTCTGCAGACCCACTAGCCGACAGAGGACCGACATGCGCATCGCGGTCATGGCTCTTGCCGTCGGCCTGCTGGCGTCCGGGCGCCTTCAGGCTGAAGCCCAGATGCCATTGTCGGGAACGGACCAGATCGCGGCGCCCGCCGGCGCCGCCGACGTGAGCGCCAGCCAGATCACCGCGCCTCTGGGGCGAGCAGCGATCGTCCCGAACCAGCTGACTCGACACACGCTGAGGGCGGACGCGCCGCCGTCATCGTCGACTCCAGATCAGGGACGCAACACCAATGTCGTCGCCGTCATCGGCCATGACCGATGCGCGCCCGGCAAGAACGTGGACCGGCCGGAATGTGCGCGGATCGTCGAAAGCCGACCAAACGAGTTCACGCCCGCGGCGCAGGAACAACCCGAGCCTGTGGTGCATCCCGATGCAACGTCCTCAGGTCTGGTGAGCGATGTCCTGAACGGAGGCACCGGGAGCGTGGTGGTTCTTCCTCCCAAGTGAGCCCTTCCTCGGCGCACTGCGGCCCTGACCATGTCGGCGGTCGGCAAGTCCACGAGCGAGGGGTCTGTCCAGGTGACGGCGGCGAACTACAGCGTCTTCCAGGACGCTGTCGCGTCCGCCCAGAGCGCCAATTCCTCGGCCTCGACGGTCGCGCAGATCCGCCAGAACGCCATCGACAGCTATAACGAGGCCGATCAGGACACCCAGAACGCCTTCAACGCCGCCAAACATATCCAGGCCGATGCCGGCGCGGTGATTGACGCCAAGAACGCCGCCGCGCGCGCCGCGCGGCGAGCTGACGATGAGGCCGCCGCCGCGAAGGCGGCCGCCGACGGCTGCAAGCCCAAGGTCGAGCCGCCACAGACTCCGCCTCCGCCGCCCCAGCCCCCGCCGCCGCCCAAGTCCGTATTCCGGAACTACCCGA
Source organism: Caulobacteraceae bacterium (assembly GCA_035604515.1). GTDB lineage: Bacteria > Pseudomonadota > Alphaproteobacteria > Caulobacterales > Caulobacteraceae > Acaudatibacter. The sequence goes on from DATNIH010000177.1 coordinate 7,259, forward strand.
ACTACAGCCATCGAGGGACTTGCGAGCCTTGCGAGGCGGCGGCCAAAGCGTTGAACGACGCCGTCGACGCCTACAACGCGCTGCCCCCCGGCCCCAATGGCACGGCAAACCCCGCCAAGGACGCCGCCCTCGCGAGGGTCCACGACCTCTCCGACGCGCTCACCGCGTGCGAGAGACAGTGCATCGCGCCAGCCGCGCAGAGCAGAGCGGGCTCCTCGCTGGAAGGGAGTGTCCTCAGCGGCTCGGTCCTGCAGGGGGTCGGCGTCCAGACGCCCACCACGCAGCAGCCGAACCGGGGGGCCGAGGATCGGAACTCCGGTGGCTCCGCCGCCAGCGCCTCCACGCGCTCGCCCCCCTCAGGTCGGCAGAACGCGCCCTGAGGCCGCTCGCGGCCCCCGCCCAGTTTCGGGGACAGCATACGCATCCCCTGCGCCCGGCTGGCCAGGTTCCAGAAGGCGCCGTGGACGCCCGTTCCTTGCCGCCGCTGGAGTGCTGGCGTGGCGTAAGCCCCAGCCATTCGCTCCGGTCCCTTCCGACACCTTTCCCTTGCCGGCCGCGCTACGGCGTAGCTAGGGTCACTCGCTACCAAGGAGGTGGCGCATGAGCGTCGAGATCCAGGGGTTCTGCGGCGCGCCCTTCCAGCCGCTCAGAGACGCGTTCGCCGCCAACTTCGTGGACGGTCTCGAGGTCGGGGCGTCGCTGGCCCTCATGCGCCATGGCGAGCCCGTCGTCGACCTCTGGGCCGGGCACGCCAACTGGAAACGGACGCGTGCTTGGGAGAAGGACACGCAGGTCCTGCTCTTCTCCTCGAACAAGGTCCCGCTGATCTTCTCGTTCCTTATTCTGGTCGACCGCGGTCAGGTCGATCTCGACGCGACCGTCGCGAGCTATTGGCCGGAGTTCGCCGCGGGAGGAAAGGAGCGGGTAACCGTCCGCGAGGCGATGACGCACCGGGCCGGCGTTCCTGGGTTCAGTCCGCCATTGGCCTTTGATGCCCTGCATGACTGGGACGGCGCCACAGCCAACATCGCAGCCCAGACGCACTGGTTCGGCGGCGAGTCCCGCGTCTGCTACCACCCCGTCACCTACGGCTTCATTCTCGGCGAGATCGGCCGCCGCGTCGACGGGAGGCTTCCCTCGCAGTTCTTCCGCGAGGAAATCGCCGAGAAGGCCGGCGTCGACCTGGCGTTGGCCCTTCGATCCGAGAGCGAATGCGAGCGGCTGGCCGGCGTAGGCTACCTGACGCCGTTCGCGCCGCCGACGGGTGGCGATCCGCTCGTGGGCCGGATCATGATGAGCGAGGGGCCAGGGGATTGGACGGCCTGGGAGCGGCGCCGCGCCGACATCCCATCGAGCAACGGTTACGGCAACGGCCGCGCCATCGCCCGACTCTGCGCGATTGGGGCATGCGGCGGAGAACTGGACGGGACGCGATACCTGTCCAAGGCGACGGTCGACGAGGCCGTGCGGCCGCAGGTCTATGCCGAGGACCCGTTCCTCGGCTGGATCCGGCTCGGCCTCGGGTTCGGGCTCGACAGCGATGGGTTTCGCGCGCCGACGCCGACCTGCGCCCACTGGGGCGGCTACGGCGGTTCGTTCGCGCTGATGGATCCGGCGACCGGCATCAGCTGCGGCTACGCGATGAACAACTTGATCGTCATCCCTGGGCAGATGACGCGGGAGCAGCCGCGCCAGCAGCGTCTATGGGGAGCGCTCGGCGAGGTCATCAGCGGCCTCTGAGATGACTTGGGAACAAAACGCCGCAGTGCGCGGTCCCTAGCCGTCTGGCAACCTGAGGCCGGCCTGCTGACTGAGAGCCGCGCGCCCGAGAATTTGCGCTCGACGGAACTACTGTGCGAGGAGGCTCTGCAGACCTGGATAGTCTTTCAATCCCTCGAACATTCTGCAGTGAGCCGGCTGCGCCGCGCCGGGTCGGCCCGGACAAGGGCCTGGCGAGGGCGCGCTGTCGCGAGACTTGCGCCACGCCTCCTCTCCAGCTTTGCCTTCGCAGCGTGTCCGCGGCAGAACGCCGGAATGAACCCATCTAGCGCCGCTCGATCGTTCGTCCTCGCACTCGCCATGGTCGCCGCCGCCGGTGCGTCCCTGGCGGCGCCCCCCCTCGCCTACGGCGCCGTGGCCGCCTCCGACGAATTCGGCGCTGCCGCGGCCAGGGAGATCCTGAGAGAGGGCGGCAACGCGGTTGACGCGGCGGTCGCCACCGGGTTCGCCGAGGCGGTGACCTATCCCGAGGCCGGCAACATCGGCGGCGGTGGCTTTATGACCGTGTTCTTCAAGGGCCGGGGCTACTTCCTCGACTATCGCGAGACGGCGCCGGCGGCCGCGAGCCCAGGCATGTACCTCGACGCCAAAGGCGAAGTGGTCCCGAGCCTAAGCCTGGTGGGGAACCTGGCGGCGGGCGTGCCGGGCTCTGTGCGCGGCTTCTGGGAAGCGCACAGGCGCTTCGGGCGGCTGAGTTGGGCCGCGGACTTGGCCCCAGCGATCCGCCTGGCCGGCCGCGGCTTCGCACCGTCCAAAGCCATGGCCATCACGCGCGACGAGAACCTCGGACACTTCGCTGGCCAGACCAACTTCGCCGCCTATTACGGCGGCTTCCAGCCGGGCCGGCGGTTCCGCCAGCCGGAGCTGGCCGTGACCCTGCGCCGGGTCGCGCGGGAAGGCGCCAAGGGCTTCTACGAGGGCCCCACTGCCGATCTCATCGTGGCCCAGATGGGCCGCGGGAAGATCAAAGGACTGATCACCAAGGCCGACCTCAGGAACTACAAAGTCGTTTGGCGCGCTCCGATCGAAGCCAGGTGGCGGGGCTTCGAAGTGATCACCGCGCCGCCGCCGAGCTCGGGGGGCGTCGCGTTGCTCCAGCTCCTGCGCATGAAGCAGGACGCCGCCCCCTTGTTCCAGGGGGTGGCGCTCAACTCGCCCCAGTACATCCACCTGATCTCGGAGATCGAGAAGCGCGTGTTCGCCGACCGTGCCGCCTACCTGGGCGACCCGGACTTCGTGAACAACCCGGTCGCGGCGCTCACCGATCCGGCCTATCTCGCCCGCCGCGCGGCCGAGATCGATCCAACCCGGCCCTCGCCGACAGTCAATGTCCCGCCGGGGCTGGAGAAGCCGCAGACGACCCACTTCTCCATTGTCGACAAGTGGGGCGACGCCGTCTCCAATACCTACACCCTGAACGGCGACTACGGCGCCGGGGTGGTCGTCGAGGGGGCGGGGTTCCTCATCAACGACGAGATGGACGACTTTTCGGCCAAGTCCGGCCTTCCCAACCAGTTCGGCGTTGTCGGCAGCGACGCCAACGCCATCGCGCCGAACAAGCGGCCGTTGAGCTCTATGACGCCGACAGTCCTGGTGAAGGACCACAAGCTCGCGATGGTGATCGGAACGCCCGGCGGCTCGCGCATCTTCACCTCGGTGTTCCAGGTGCTCGCCGATGTCTACGACTATGGCATGCCCCTGCCCGAGGCCCTTTCCGCGCCACGCTTCCACCACCAGCTGTTGCCGGAGAACACCATCTTTACCGAGCCCTACGCGCCGTTCGACGCCGCCCTGATCCAGGCGCTCATCGCGCGCGGCTACCGCATCGAGGATCAGGGCTACAGCGGCGACATCGAGGCAATCAGCATCGTGGACGGCAGGCCCGAGCCCGCCTCCGACCCGCGCGCGCGCGGCGTCTCGCTGCTGGTTCGATAGAGATGGAAGGGTTTCGGTCATGATCACGACGCGACGCGTCAACGCAGGCGACCTTGGTGAGCGTGGGACGAGACCGACCTGAGCAGGCTGGTGCGTTGCTGCGCCACCGGTCTTGCGAACGCTACACGGCCGCCCCGAGGTCCCTAGGGCGTCATCGCGTACCAGGAGCAGTTCGGCACCTGCTGACAACCTAGGTACCAGGTGTGCCCCGTCTTGCGGTCGACCCGGTACGCCATCCACGTCACCTTGCCGTTTGCATCGGGCGACGCCCAGCTTGTGATGTGGTAGTCACCCGCCGGAAGCGCCCCCGCGTCGGCGACTTGGGTGAACGTCGCGTTGTTGCTTTCGCAGCAGTGCGCCCACGTCTGGCCGTTGCTCATGTTGATCTTGAGCAGGATGTCGTCAACGTTGGCGGTGCCGGAGATGCTTACGAGCTCGAAGCTCGCCGCCGGCGGGGCGTTGTTGGGAGGTTGCGCATTGCATGCGCTCAAGCCGGCGGCGGCAAGGACCGCCGCGACGCCGCAGAAAACCGCTCTCATTGGCGCACTCCAAAGGCAAAATGCGCGGTGACGACAGGTCAACCCGGCGCCTCTGTCAGCGTCAGCCCCACCTCCAATAGCGCTCTCGGCTGTGGCCAGAACGTCGTCTGCTTGGGTCGCAAGCCACTCCGGGGCCATTGGAGTCGGCCGCCGAAGTGACACAGCACGGCGGTCCGACGGAGGCTGTCCCGCTTCCGCGGGACAAGCGGAAAAAGCGAGCTCGCGGCCCTAGACCACCGCCTCGCCGTTCAGGAAGGCTTCGGCCATGGCGCAATGCATGGCGACGCCGCGGGCCATCACGCGCTCGTCGAGCACCATGCGGTTGGAGTGCAGGCCGCAGCAGCTGTGGTAGTCGCCGCCCTCGGGCACGGCGCCCAGGAAGGCCATCGCGCCTGGCATTTGCTGCAGGACGTAGGCGAAGTCCTCCGCGCCCATCATCGGCGTCGGCATGGTGCGCCAAGCGTCCTCGCCAAACAGCGCCATCGCGGTGCGCTCAGCCAGCGCCACGATCCGCCCGTCGCAGACGGTGACCGGGAAGCCCGGCGAGATCTCGACCTCGGCCTTGGCGGCGTGAGCGAGCGCGACATGGGTCGCCACGCGCTCGATGCCCTGGTGCAACAGCGTGCGGATGCGCTCGTCGAGCGTGCGGATGGTGCCGAGCAGCGTCGCCGTCTCGGGTATGACGTTGTCGGTGGTGCCGCTCTCGATCTTGCCGACGGTGATGACGGCCGATTCGTTCGGCGGGGTCTTGCGGCTGACCAGAGTCTGCAGCGCCAGCACGATTTCGGCGGCGATCGGCACCGGGTCGATGGTCTCGTGCGGCATGGCGCCGTGGCCGCCCTTGCCGGTGATCGTGATCTCGAACTCGTCGGCGGAGGCGAGCAGCGGGCCGGTGCGGCTGGCGAACATTCCCGCGGGCATGTTGGGCGAGATGTGCAGCGCGAACGCGGCGTCCGGCCGCGGATCGTCGAGCAGGCCGTCCTCCAGCATGTACTTCGCGCCGTGCCAGCCCTCCTCGCCAGGCTGGAACATGAAGACCACCGTCCCGTTCAGCCTGTCGCGCTGGGCGCATAAAGCCCGCGCGGCGCCGACCAGCATGGCGACGTGGGTGTCGTGTCCGCAGGCATGCATCGCGCCCTCGACCTGCGAGCAGAACTCGAGCCCGGTGTCCTCGCGAAGGGGAAGCGCGTCCATGTCGCCGCGCAGCAGGACCGTCCGCCCATTTTGCGGGCCGCGCAGGATGGCGACGAGGCCGGTGGTCGACGGCCCTTCGCGCAGCTCCAGCGGCAAGCCTTCGAGCGCGCGCTTGATCTTGGCTGTGGTCTTCGGGCAGTCGAGCCCGAGCTCCGGCTCCGCATGGATGGCGCGGCGGAGCGCGACCGCATCCTCGAGCAGCGCCTCACCGCTCGTGGTCCACAGCTCGCGGTCGATCACCAGTGCATTCATGTCAGTTCCCTCTACCGGCCGGTAAAGGCCGGCGCGCGCTTCTCAGTAAAGTGCGCGACGCCTTCCTTGAAGTCCTCGGAGGTGAAGCTCGCGAGCATGTCCCGGTTGGCGGCGTCGATGGCTTCGCCCAGGCCCTGGAACTGAGCGTTCCAGATCTCGCGCTTCATCTCGCGGAGCGAACGGGGCGAGACCTCGCCCGCCAGCATCGCTGCATAGCCCATCACGCCTGCGTGGAAGGCGTCGCGGCTGAAGACCTTGTTCACCAGGCCAAGCTCCTTTGCTTCCTGCGCGGTCACCCGGCGAGAGGAGAAGAGCAGGTCGGCGGCGTTGGCCATGCCGACCAGCCGCGGCAGGAGCCAGCTGATCCCATGTTCGGCGATCAGGCCGCGCCGCGCGAAGGCGGTGAGGAAGACCGCATCCTCAGAGGCGAAGCGTATGTCGGCGTAAAGGGCGATGACGAGGCCGAGCCCCGCGCAGGCGCCGTTCACGGCGGCGATGATCGGCTTCGGCACTGTGGGGAAGTAGGAATAGGTCTTGGTGAAGTCGGGCCGCGCGGCGGCGTCGAACGGCCCGGTGGGCGCGGTCGCCGCCTTCCCGCCCGACTGGATGCTGGTCAGCGTGCCCATGTCGGCGCCGGCGCAGAAGCCGCGCCCCGCGCCGGTCAGCACGATGACCTTGACCGCATCATCGTCGCCGGCCGCCCGCATGGCCTCGCGCACCTCGCGCTCCATCACGGGCGTCCAGGCGTTCAGCTTGTCGGGCCGGTTCAGCGTCACGACGGCGACGCCGTCTTCGGCGGCGTAGGTGATCTCGGTGTAGGCCATGGCGTTTCTCCCTGGCCGAACGGCCTACACCCTCTCGCGGCCGGCGGGGAGAGGGTTGCGGGGCGCTCCCACACCCCGGTCAGCCCGGCGCATCCGCGCACGCGCGAACGCGTAGCCGAGCGGCAAGCGCCGCGGCGTCCGATTGAGAAGGTCCCCTGTCCGGAGTGGCGGAGGAGGAGGAGGTGGTGGTGGTGATCTGCGTTGTCGAGCGCAGTTGCTCGCCGAACAGGGAACTCTTACGCAATCGAACGCGCGCGGAACTTGACGAGCATTGGAGCACGCTCAACGACCGGTTCAGCAAACCGCCTAGCGAGGCCCGGCGCCGCCAGGCGGCAGGTCCGCCGGGGGCGCGGAGCACGTTAGCGGGCGCAGAGCGGGCAGAGTGGCGGCGCTTTCCATTGCCCTCGGCCCAGGTGGCGAGTCCAAGCAAGTTAGACTGCCCGGAAGCGGACTCTGGGAATGACCGCAATGGGGGGTTAGCGGACGATGGCCCGGCGGCTGTGACGGGAGGGGTCGTCTTTGCCCGCCCGGTTTCCTCCAAGCTTAGCCGTGCTACGACCCGTCCACGGCGGAGGACGGGCCATACGGGGATCTCTGGGGGAGAAGATCGGCGAAGGCGCGATGGCGGACATCCACGCCTGGGCGCCCGGTCAGGTCCTGAAGCTGTTCAGGGCCGGCCTCCCGCGGTTTCTCGGCGAGCACGAGGCGCGGATGACCCGCGCCGTCTTCGCCGCTGGTGGCCCGGCGCCGGAAGTGCTGGGCGAGGTGACCCTGGACGGCCGCTTCGGCATCGTGCTGCCGCGCCTGGATGGGCCGACCCTGCTGAAACTCCTGCTGACCGACGCCATCACGCCCGAGGAGGCCGGCGCCATCCTCGCGACCCTCTGCATGTCCGTTCACAAGACGCCGCCGCCGCCAGACGTGCCGGCCTTGGACACCAATATCGACGCCCAGTTGCGGCTCGCCGGCGACAAGCTGCCGAAGCACGTCGCCGCCGGCGTCCTCACGCTGTTCGAGCGCCTCCCGCCAGCGGACGGGGTGTGCCATTGCGACCTTCACCCCGCCAACGTGATTATGACGGCTGAAGGGCCGAGACTCATCGACTGGTGGGGGGCAAAGCGCGGGGGCGCCGCCCTCGACCTTGCGTGCAGCCACGTCATCCTCTCCGAACTCGCCCCGGATAGCTTCGGAGATCCGAAGCGGCAGCGTGCGGTCGATGCGTCCATGCAGTCCGAATACGCGCGGCAGGCCGGCATGTCCGGCGCGGCGCTGACGACAGCGATGCGGCCTTACGTGTCGATCATCCGCGTCCTCGTTCTCCTC
>DATNIH010000178.1:0-20679 GCA_035604515.1 Caulobacteraceae bacterium
GGGCGTCCGAAGGACAATGCCGGCGGCCGCCGCAACTTCATCCGTCAGACCCCGACCCTGGAAGCCTTCGAGGCGCTGTGCGAGAAGATCGGCCACGCCCCCGGCGACGTCGCCCTGGCCTGGCTCGCCGGCCGCCCTGGCGTCACCGCCCCGATCGTTGGCCCGCGCACGCTCGGCCAGTTCGAGGCCAGCCTGGCGGCGCTCGAGATCAGGCTGGACGGCGCCACCCTTGCGGAACTCGACACACTATTTCCTGGCCCCGGCGGCCCGGCGCCGGAGGCGTACGCCTGGTGACCGGCGCCACTTGATCCCAAGTGGACGTTGAGGTTCGAGACGCCGGCCGGAGACAGAGCTTGAGCAGCACGATGAGCCGGACAACCGCCGCGGACCGGTCTGCCATCGTCGAGGCTCAGGCCCTGACGCGCCGGTTCGGCGAGGTCACCGCGGTCGATAGCGTCTCGTTCAGCATCGCTTCGGGGGAGACGTTCGCACTCATCGGTCCCAACGGCGCCGGCAAGTCGACGCTGATGAAGATGCTCACCACCATGTTGCCGCCGACCTCGGGCCGCGCCACGGTCGCCGGCTTCGATGTCGCACGCCAGCCGCAGCGGGTCCGCGCGCACATCGGCTATGTCCCCCAACTCCTCTCGGCCGACGGCGAGCTCAGCGGCTACGAGAATATGTTGCTTTCGGCGCGGCTCTACCTGCTCCCGGCATCCGAACGGCCGGCCAGGGTGGAGGCGGCGCTCGCGATGATGGATCTCACCGAGGCCAAGGACCGCTTGGTGCGAACCTACTCCGGCGGCATGGCGCGGCGGCTGGAGATCGCCCAGAGCACCATGCATCGCCCTGCGGTGCTGTTCATGGACGAGCCGACCGTGGGCCTGGATCCGGGCGGTCGGCGCAAGGTCTGGGCGCACGTCGCCCGGCTGCAGGCCGAGATCGGCGCGGCGGTGGTGTTTTCCACCCACTACATGGACGAGGCCGAGGAGGTCTGCGACCGGGTCGGCCTCATCAGCGCCGGACGGTTGGCGGCGCTGGGCGCACCTGCCGCGCTCAGGGCTGCCCAGGGGCCGGACGCCACCTTGGATGATGTGTTCACCGAACTCACCGGGATCGGCATCGGCCTGGGAGGCAAAGGCCAATGACCGCCATGGCTGCGAGCGGCGCCGCGCGCTCGCCCTTCGCTGCCGTCGGGGACTTCCTCACCCAGATGCTCGCCGTCGCCGACGCCGAAGTCGTCAAGCTGCGCCACGACCCGATGGATCTGGTCAGCCGCGCGGTTCAGCCAATTCTGTGGCTGTTGCTGTTCGGGCAGGTGATGGGCCGGGTGCGCGGCATCGCCACCGGCGGCGGCGGCTATATCGACTTCCTGGCCCCGGGCGTGCTCGCCCAGAGCGTCCTGTTCGTCGCCATCTTCTACGGCCTGTCGGCGATCTGGGAGCGCGACCTCGGCGTGCTGCATCGCTACATGGTCAGCCCGGCGCCGCGCAGCGCCCTGGTGATCGGCAAGGCGCTGGCGTCCAGCGTTCGCGGCCTGGCCCAATCCCTGGTGGTCTATGTCTGCGCCGCCCTGCTCGGCGTCGGCCTGAGCTTCCAGCCGGATCACATCCTGGGTGTCGTGGCGTTCATCGTCCTGGCCTCCGCACTCTTCTCGACCTTCTCGCTGGTGATCGCCTGCATCGTGAAGACCCGCGAGCGCTTCATGGGGATCGGCCAGTTCCTGACCATGCCCATCTTCTTCGCCAGCAACGCGATCTATCCGATCGCGATAATGCCGCCGTGGCTGCGGGTCATCTCGCGCGTCAATCCGCTGAGCTACGAGGTCGACGGCCTGCGCTGCCTCATGCTTGCCGGCCGCGCGAGCCAGTTCGGGCTGGCGCTCGACTACGGCGTGCTAGCGGTCGTGACGGCTGTCTTCATCGCCATCGCCACCCGCATGTACCCACGGCTGACCCAGTAGCGCCGGCGTCCGCGGTCCCTGCGGCCGGAAAGATTGAAACGTGTTCTAAAAGTGCTGGATCGCGCGCGCGCCTCGTCCTAGCTTTTCGCCCAAGCCTGCAAGAGGGGCCCCGCCAGAGGGAATCCCGCAACAGGGAAGGGAGAACGCCATGGCCCTGAAGACCCCCGCCGAATACGTCGAAAGCCTGCGCGACGGCCGCGTCACCTACTGGGACGGCGAGCGCATCGACGACATCACCACCCATCCGAAGTTCAAGACCCCGATCGCTGTCGCTTCAGGCGACTACGACTACGCCAATCCGGCCCGGCGCGAGGTGATGACCTACCGCACCGACGAGGGCGAGGTGGCGCACCGGGTGTTCCAGATCCCCCGCGCCGAGGCCGACCTGCACAAGCGCATCGAGCTGATGCACGAGATGTCCATCGTCGGCGGCGTCACCGGCGTCTTCATGGCGCTGATGAGCGTCAAGGACGCGGTCGCCGAGGTGAACCCGCAGTACGCCGAGAACATCGAGCGGATGTACCGTCACGTCCGCGACAACGACCTGCGCGCCGCCGAGGTGATCACCGATCCCAAGGGCGACCGCAGCCGCCGCGCCCACGAGCAGGACGACCCCGATCTCTACGTGCGCATCGTCAGCCGCAGCGACGGGGGCATCGTCGTGCGCGGCGCCAAGCTGCACATCACCGCCGCCTCGCTGGTGCACGAGCTGGTGGTGATGCCGACCAAGGGCATGCGCCAGGACGAGACCGACTATGCCGTCTCGTTCTCGATCCCGGTCAACGCCAAGGGCGTCAGCATCATCAACCGCAGCTTCGCCGCGCCGGAGCTCAACGAGTTCGACTATCCCGCCAGCGGCCACCACTCGATGCCCGAGGGCTTCGTGGTGTTCGACGACGTATTCGTGCCGTGGGACCGGGTGTTCCTGGCCGGCGAGGTGCAACTGGCCTCGCGGCTGGCGCAGTCTCTTGGCCTCTGGGAGCGCACCGGCGGCCTCGTCGGCGCGGTCGGGACTTCGCGTCTGTTCGTCGGCCTGGCGCAGCTGGTCACCGAGATGCAGGGCAAGGAGCGCGACGCGCATTGCCAGAGCACCATCGCCGAGCTGATCTGCTACGCCGAGATGCTGCGGATGAGCCTTGAGTTCGCCCGCACCAACTACGAGACCACGCCAACAGGGATGATCCACCCCAATTCGCTGGCGATCAACACGGCCAAATACTACTACGCGGCCAACTACCACGAGGCGGTGAAGCACCTGCAGGACCTGGCCGGCGGCCTAGTGCTGACGCTGCCGTCGGAGGCCGACCTTCGCAACGAGGTGTCGGGCCGCTACATCCGCAAATACCTGCACACCAAGTCCAGTGTCGACGTCGAGACGCGGATGCGGGTCTACAATCTGATCCGCGACCTGACCGCCGACGCCTACGGCGGCTGGCACCTGGTGGTGGCGCTGCAGGCGGGCGGCGGGCTCTCGGCGCAGCGGGTGATGATGAACCGCATCTACGACATGGCCGGCGCCAAGGCGGCGGCCCTCGCCGCGGCCGGCGTCCGGCCAGCGCAGTCGCTGGCGGCGGAGTAGGTTCGCTCCCGTCAGTCCTATCGCGCCTGCGCCGATGGTCTTAGCCTCGCGGCGAAGAAGCGAGGGAGGCGATCATGCGCTCAAGAGTGTTTGCCGCCGTGGCGTGGACGCTGTTGGTGTTTGCCGGCTCGGCGAGCGGTGCGACCCTGACCGTCAAGGCTCATCTCAGTGGCAAGGACGAGGTTCCGCCGAGCGCAGCGCGGGGCGGCGGCGGCGATCTGATTGGCCAGGTGGATACCGACACCAGGCTGATGACCTACCGCGTGACCTATAAGGGGCTGACCGGGCCGGCGACGACCGCCGGCTTTAGCGGCCCCGCCGCGCGCGGCAAGGTCGGCGCGTCGATCTATGTAGTCTCCGACGCTTCGACCCCGATCAGCGGGGAGGCGCGGTTGACCGACGACCAGCTCGCCCAGCTGCAAAAGGGACTCTGGTACTTCAACGTCGCGACCGGAGCCAACCCGGACGGCGAGATCCGGGGCCAGCTGCGCGCAGAGAACCCGGACCTGGAGAACCCCTCGCAGCCGCCGTCGTGGGACCCGCAGCACATGCCCACCTCGATCAACAATCGCTAGGACGATGGGCTAGTTGGACTTCAGCGTCAGCTTGACGCCGAGCCGCACCACCGCGCCGTCGACCGGCTCGCCGTCCACCGTCCAAGGGTTCATCCGCATGGTCGAGGCCAGCCTCACCGCGGCGTCAGAAAAGCCGAGCCCATCAGGATCGCCCGGCTCCGGCGCACAGTCGCTCAGGGAGCCGTCCTGCTCGACCACGCACTTGGCCACGCCGCGCCCGGTGGTGACCCCCTTGGTCGCAGCCTCGGGCGGGAACAGCTTCAGCGCCTGGTCCGGATCGAAACCGGCGATCCAGTAGGGCGCGGCGACGGTGCGGTTGCCGGCGGCGGCCGACGCGGGGAAGCGGATCGGCACGTCCACCCAGAGGTCGGCATGGCCGGGCGCCTTCACCCAGTCGGGCGAGACCCTGAACTGCGAGGCGAGCTTCACCGCCGCCTTGCCGAACCCGAGGTTCTCGGGGTCTTCCTTGATCACTTGGCATTGCCAGAGCGCGCCGCTGGATCGAACCTCGCAGTGAGCGACGGCGTAGCCTTCGACGCCGGGCGCCTTGGCTGGATAGGCGCGCAGCACGTCGTCGTAGGCGGCGGTCTTCACCCAGATCGGGTTGTTCAACATCGCCACAGAGCGGCGCACCAAAGGGCCGCGCCACTCGGTGATGTCGGAGGTCTCCTGCTGCGGCCGTCCGATGGGAGGGGCGCCGGCGCGTTCGCCGACGGGACCGCCCTCGGATCCCCGGCCGAAGTCGATGATCGGCTCCGGCGCGTTGAAATCGACGGCGATGTTCAGGACGGCCTCGGTCGGACCGTCCGGGCCGACCTGAGGCTTCAGCTTGAAGGTCGGCCGCAGCTCGAGCGCGGCTTGGCCGAATCCGCGTCCTGTGGGCCTCTCGGAGGCGACCTTGCACCATTCGGCGAGCCCGAAGCGGTCGATATCGCAGGTCAGGGTGACGTGCCCGCTGATGCGCGCCTGGTACGCGCCGATCGGCCACACCGATGCCCAGTGACCGCCGCCAGCCGTGTCGTCCGACGGCACGATGATCGTCGCGGCTGGAGGCGTCGTCGGCGGCGGCGGCGGCTCCACGACGACAGGCGATACGGTGGTTGGTGCGCTCGCCGGCAAAGGGGCGTCCTGCGGCGCCGTCGCCAGCGCCGCCGCAAGCAATCCGAACATCATGACGGACGCCTCCCAATTGTGGGTGGCGCAGACATCGCACAAGTCCGGCGCGCCGTTAAGGAAGCGAGCGAACCGTCGCACATCCCTTGCCGCTACCGGGACGGCCGCCTAGCCTCGCCCCATGACCACCCGCACCGCCGCCTGCGCCTGTGGCCAGCTCCGCGTCACCGTGCCGGACGGGCCGGTGCGCGCCGCGATCTGTCATTGCCTCGCCTGCCAGCAGCGCACCGGCAGCGTCTTCGGGGTGCAGGCGGGCTGGCCGAGGGACAGGGTGCGGATCGAGGGTGAGGCGCGGGTCTGGCGCCGCATCGGCGAGGAGTCGGGCGCGGCGTTCGACTTCCGATTTTGCCCGGTCTGCGGCTCGACGGTCTGGTACACCGAAGACGCCGAGCCGGACTTCATCGCCGTCGCCGTCGGCTGCTTCGCCGATCCCAGTTTCCCGGCGCCGGTCCGCTCCATCTTCGACCACCGCCGCCATCCCTGGGTCGCGCTGCCGCAGGGGATGCGACGGTCGTAGGCGCTCCGGGTGCGTGTGACGTTCCTGACACACTCGCCGGCCCATCGCTCCGGGCGAGCAATGGGCGCTTGCGTCGCGCACGATCTGGCAAAAAGGTGGCCCGGCGAACTTCTACATCCGCCGGGCCTAGTGGGCGCTGCAAGGCGGGGGGGAAAGTGCCCGCAGCGACATCTGATATGTCGACTGCGGGCGCTGATTTCAACACAACGATCGTTCATGTTTGATGGCGGCGCTCTTGCTGTCGGCGAACCGCGACGCTGACGGCGCGCGAAAAACACGCCAAATTCCGCGATCCGAGGGCCTGGACCTCGATCTCCGCGACAGGAGGAAGCGGTGAATGTCTACGAGTTGAGCGCAGCGGCCGTCGATCGAATGATCCCGGTGGACCTGGCGACGCTGGACCACGAGCCCGACAGCCCGATTGGGTATTTCGACTTTCACGGATGCATTTGCGGCGTCGCCAGTTTCATCGGGCAGCCGCCCTGGGAGCTGCACACGGTCGGCGATGAGCTGCTTCACGTGCTGGCCGGGGAGTCGGTTCTGACCGTGCTTCGCGACGGCGAGGCGGAGTCACGCCTGCTGCGCCAGGGCGATGTGGCGATCGTTCCCGAAGGCTGCTGGCACCGGAATAACGCCGCAGCCGGCGTCACCATGTTCCACATGACGCCGCGCGAGGGCGGCGATCACTCGTGGGATGACCCTCGCGGCCGCGCGGGCTGATCAGGCCGACCTGGCCGACGCCGCGTGGTCGGCGCGGCCGAACTCCTCCAGGATCTCGCGGGTGTGCTGTCCGATGGTGGGGGCCATGCGGGGCTGGGTCTTGGTCTCGCCGCTGATCTGGAAAGGGCTGTCGAGCGTCTTCAGGCCGAGACCGTCGACGAACTCGGGCAGCAGGTGGTTGGCGTCCAGCTGCGGGTCGGCGGCGTGGTCGGTGATGCGGCCGACCAGGCCATAGGTGACGCCGGTCGGCGCAAGCACCGCGTCCCAGTGCTCCCAGGTCTCGCCGGCGAAGATCTCGCCCAGGAGCGTCGCCAGCAGGTCGGCGTTCTCGAACCGCGACAGCGGGGTGGCGAACAGCGGGTCGTCCAGCCAATCGGCCCGCCCGATCGCGTTCGCCAGCGCCGGCCATTCGCGCGGCGCATTGACGATCGCCAGGATGAAGGCGCGGCCGTCGGCGGTCTCATAGTAGTCCACCACAGGGTTGCGCTGGCCGCGCTCGCCGCGCGGCATGAGCTCCAGGTCGCACAGCGCCGCCTGCACCTGGCAGCCATTGGCCCACAGGCCGTTGGCCATCAGCGAGGTGGTGACCTCGGCGCCCTCGCCGGTGATCTGGCGGCGGTAGAGCGCGGTCATGATCGCCGCGTACATCGCCATCGAGGTTGGATGGTCGCCCATGCCGGGGACGGAGTAGGCGACCTCGGTGTCGCCGGTGGCGCGGACCATGTCCATCATCCCCGACCGCGCCCACCAGGCGGTGGCGTCGAACGCGGTGCGATCGCGCTGCGGCCCATGCTCGCCGTAGGGCGTGAGCGAGGCGTAGATCAGCCGCCGGTTCAGCGGCATCACGTCCTGCGCCCGCAACCGCAGCCGCTCGCGCACCGGGAACGGATAGTTGGTGATGAAGACGTCGGCCTTGGCGATCAGTGTGTCCAGGAACGCGCGCGCCTCAGGGTCCTTCAGGTCGAGCGCCAGGCTCTCCTTGTTGCGGGAATCCAGCGCCCAGAAGTAGTCGATCACGTCCTCCGCGCCGCGGTACTTGATCAGGGTGCGGTAGCTGTCGCCCTCGCCGGGCGGCTCGATCTTGATCACCCGGGCGCCGAAGTCCGACATGATCGTCGCCGCCGCGGGACCGGCGACGAAGCTCGCGCAATCGATCACCAGCAGATCGCCGAAGAGCCCGGTTCCCATTCGCCATCTCCCGTATTTCGTTGAACGTTGCGCGGTGGCGCCAAGTGATAAGGGCAAAACCCGCGCGGAGTCTCCGATCATGCGCTAGGGGATGGCGCACAAGAACAGGAGGAAGCGATGGGTCAGTTGGAAGGCAAGGTGGCGGTGATCACCGGCGCGGCGAGCGGTATGGGCGCGGCGGCGGCGATGCTGTTCTCGCGCGAAGGCGCCCACGTGGTGCTGGCGGATCTCAACGGCCCCGGCGGCGAGGCCTCGGCGCAGCGCGCCAGCGAGGCGGGCCAGCGCTGCGTGTTCCAGCGCACCGATGTCTCGTCCGAGGCCGACATCCAGGCGCTGGTGGGCCGGGCGCTGAGCGAGTTCGGCCGCCTCGACGTGATGTTCAACAACGCCGGCATCGCCGGGGCGATCGGGCCGCTGGAGGGCGTCTCGGTCGAGGACTGGGACCGCACCCAGGCGGTCTGCCTGCGCGGCGTGTTCCTCGGCATCAAGCATTCGATCGCGCCGATGCGCGCACAGGGCGGCGGCGCCATCGTCTCCACCGCCTCGATCGCGGGCATCGACGGCTATCCCAACCTGCACGCCTACTGCGCGGCCAAGGCCGGGGTGGTGAACCTGACCCGCTCGGCTTCGATCGAGTTCGCCGCGGACAAGATCCGCATCAACTGCATCGCCCCCGGCGGCGTCTCGACCCCGATCCTCGGCGGCGGGACCAACTTCAACAAGGCGGCGGCGGACGCCATGCTGGAGAAGGCCCAGCCATTGCCGCTCGCCGGCCAACCGGAGGACATCGCCCAGGCGGCGCTGTTCCTCGCCAGCGACGCGTCGCGCTTCGTCACCGGCCACTGCCTGGTGGTCGACGGCGGCGCCACAGCCGGCGCCATCGCCGGCGCGCCACGGCCGGGGCAGGAGCGCCGCCAGCCGCAACGCTCGTTCGCAGGTCCGTCGTTCGAGCAGTAGGGGGGCGCCTGCGGCAGTATCGTTCCCTGGCGGAAGTCCCCTATCATCGAGCCACAACGATAAACGGAGGTCACGATGGGTGCGGCGCAGACCTATGACGCGGTGATCGTAGGCGCCGGGTTTTCCGGGCTCTACATGCTGCACCGGCTGCGGCAGCTGGGCGTCTCGGCGCGGGTCTACGAGGGCGGGACCAGCGTCGGCGGCACCTGGTACTGGAACCGCTATCCCGGCGCGCGGGTCGACATCGAGAGCCAGGAATACTCCTACTCGTTCTCGCCCGAGCTCGACGCCGAGTGGAAGTGGACCGAGCGCTACGCGGCTCAGCCGGAGCTGCTCGCCTACCTCAACCACGTCGCCGACCGCTTCGACCTCCGCGGCGACATCCAGCTCGAGACCAAGGTGACGGCGACGGTCTACGACGAAGCCAGCCGGCGCTGGACCGTCACCACCGACCGCGGCGACAGCGTCAGCGCCCGCTACGTCGTCATGGCCACCGGCTGCCTGTCAGTGCCGAAAGACGGCGAGCTGCCTGGGGCGGAGACTTTCAAGGGCCCGAGCTGGCACACCGGCCGCTGGCCCAAGGAAGGCGTCGACTTCACCGGCAAGACCGTAGCGGTGATCGGCACCGGCTCGTCGGCGATCCAGTCGATCCCGCAGATCGCGGCGCAGGCGACGCACGTCACCGTGTTCCAGCGCACCCCCAACTTCAGCGTGCCGGCTCACAACGGCCCCATCGACCCGGCCGTCGAGGCCGACTGGGCCGCCCACCGGGCGCAGTACCGCAAGGAGGCGCGCGACACCGGCTTCGGCATCCGGGCCGTCGCCATGCAAGACAAGCCGGCGCTGGAGGTGACCGAGGCGGAGCGGAAGGCGGAGTACGAGGCGCGCTGGCGCTACGGCGGCTTCGCCCTGCTGGGCGCCTTCAACGACCTGGTCGCCGATCCCGCGCCCAACGCCACCGCCGCCGAGTTCGTGCGCGAGAAGATCCGCGGCATCGTCAAGGACCCGGAGCTGGCCGAGAAGCTTGCGCCCAAGAGCTACCCCATCGGCGCCAAGCGGATCTGCGTCGACATCGGCTACTTCGAAACCTTCAACCGTGACAACGTCACCCTGGTGGACCTCGTCGAGGAGCCGCTCGAGACCATCACGCCCGCCGGCGTGAAGACGTCCGACAAGGAATATGCGGTCGACGCCATCGTCTACGCGATCGGGTTCGATGCGATGACCGGCGCGCTGGACAAGATCGACATCCGGGGTAAGGGCGGCGCGCGGCTGAAGGACGCCTGGTCGGCAGGCCCACGCACCTACCTCGGCCTGCTGGTGGCGGGCTTCCCCAACCTGTTCCTGGTCACCGGCCCCGGCAGCCCCTCGGTGCTCTGCAACATGGCCGTCGCCATCGAACAGCACGTGGAATGGATCTCCGACTGCATCGGCTGGCTGAACGAGCGTCAGGCTGGCGGCATCGAGGCGACCACCGCCGCGCAGGACGAATGGGTGGCGCACGTCAACGAAGTGGCGGCGGGCACGGTCTTTCCGCTCGCCAACAGCTGGTACCTCGGCGCCAACGTGCCGGGGAAGCCGCGGGTGTTCATGCCCTACATCGGCGGCTTCCCGGTCTATCGCGACAAGTGCAACGAGGTGGCCGCCAACGGCTACGAGGGCTGCGTGGTGGCGGCTTAGAGTAGGTTCGAGCTCGACTGAATCGGCGGCGCAAACGCTTCCCCCTCCCTTGCGAGGAGGGGAGCAATCTGCGTCGAAGCAGCCCTAGTGCGTCAGCTCGAACTCGCCGTGCATGTCGACGGCCACGACAACCTCCCCGGTTTCGACGGGCGTCGCCGGCCCCTGCAAGCGCGCCATCGCTGCGATCGGCTGCGGCGCCAGCACTGAGCCGGCCTCGCTGAGATTGACCAGCCGGCGGATGTGGTAGCCGGCGGCGTCAGCCATGGTGGCGGCCTTGTCGTCGAGCGCCTTGATCGCCGCCAGGCGGGCGAAGTTCTCCGCCGAGGCGCGGCTCTTGAGGCCAAAGCTGATCTGCCCGGCCTCATTGGCGCCGGCGCCGACCGCCACGTCGACCACCGGCCCGACCTGGGTCAGGTCGCTCAAGGTGACGGTGACGCGGTTGGTGGCCTGGTAGCCGGTCAGCTGCGCCGCCTGGCCCTGCGGATAGGCGTACTGCGGCGCGAGCGCGAGGGTCGAGGTGGCGATGTCATGGTCGGCGACGCCCTTGGCCCGCACCGCGGCGATCACCCGGGTCATGACCGCCGCGTTCTGCGCCATCGCCTCGGCGGCGGAAGGGGCGGTGACGCCGACCCCGAGGTCGATCGTCGCCATGTCGGGCGGCAGACGCGCTTCGCCGTGGCCGCTTAGGTCGAGGGTGGTGGCGGCGAAGCGTGCGTCGGAGGTTTGGGCGGCGGCCGGCTGGGCGAGCAGCAAGGCGACGAGCGCGCCGATCCAGAGGGCGGTGTTCATGGTCGGGCTCCTGATGGCGATGGCCACTGAGACCCAGGACCCTGGATAGGGCAACCTGTACGGCGCCTTTAAGGCCCATCGCACCCATGCTAACCCGGCCTCGCTCCTGGGCCCGTAGCTCAATGGTTAGAGCCGGCCGCTCATAACGGTCTGGTTGCAGGTTCGAGTCCTGCCGGGCCTAGCAGGAGGAAATGCTGATGGCCGAGCCGTTCAACGACACCCTGCTCCCCGCCGCCAAGGCCGAGCGCTATGCGGCGCTGGCCGAGGAGGTGGCGGCAGTGCTGGAGGGCGAGCGCAACTTCACGGCGCGGCTGGCGACGGTCGCGGCGATGCTGGCTCAGGCGTTCGACCACTACTTCTGGGCCGGCTTCTATCTGGTCGATCCAGCCAAGGCGGACGAGCTGGTGGTGGGGCCATACCAGGGCACGCTCGGCTGCCTGCGTATCGCGTTCGGCCGCGGCGTCTGCGGCGTGGCGGCGGCAGAGCGGCGCACGCTGATCGTGCCCGACGTCGCGGCCTTCCCCGGCCACATCGCCTGCGACTCGCGCTCGAAGAGCGAGATCGTAGTCCCGGTGTTCGGGCCGGGTGGGGCGCTGATCGGCGTGTTCGACGTCGATTCCACCGAGCTGGCGGCGTTCGATGCGACCGACGCCGCGGGGATCGCGCGGATCTTGGCCGAGACCTTCGGGCGGTAGGCTCGAACGCGCGGCCGTCAGATGCGGACCAGCGGCTGGAACAGCCGGCCGATCAGTTCGCGCGGCGCCAGCGCGTGGTCGGCGGCGGTGAGGCAGACGCACTCGCCGTCTCGGCTGACACGCGGCCGATGCTCGACGCCTTCGTCGCTTTCAGCGAAGTCACCCGGTCCATAGACTACGCCGCGGTCTTCGAACGCGCCCTTCAGCACACAGACGAACTCCCGGCCTCTGTGAGTATGCCGCGGCACCGCCATGCCGGCGCCGACGCCCAGCAGGTAGCTGCGCGGCCATGCCTTGGCGCCGCCGGTGACGTCGGCGACCCAGACGCCGGGCGCCGCCCAGCGCTTGTGGCGCGTGGCGGCGGCGATCACTTCGGGCGGAACCCGGATCCAGTTGTCCGGGGGCCGCTGCACCGCCGCGGGCGGGGGCTGTGGTGCGTCGAGCCGGGCCAGCGTCCTGGCCAGGGCGTCGGGCGCGAGCGGCGCCGGCTCGAGTTCCTCGATCAGCGCGCCGCCGACGGCTTCGGCCAAGCGGACGGTCGCGCGGCAAGCGGGGCAGGCGCCCAGGTGGGCGGCGACGACCAGGGCGCGACCAGCCTCGAGGGCGCCGCGGGCATAGTCGAGGATCAGCTCTTCGGAGGGGTGTTGGGTCGGCTGCGTCATGCCAGGTCTCCCAGCAGATCGCGCAGCCGGGCCATGGCCAGGCGCATGCGCGATTTCACCGTGCCAAGCGGAAGCTTCAGTTCCTCGGCGATCTCCGAATGGGGCTTATCGGAGAAGAACGAGAGGCGCACCACCTGCGCCTGTTCCGGCGGCAGGGCGCCCAGCGCTTCGCGGATACGTCCGTGCGACTGCGCGGCGGCCATCGCCTCGTCGGGAGGCGGTTCGGCGTCCGGCGTATCGGACGGATCCTCGACCGGCTCGGCGCGGCGAGCGCGGCGGGCGGCATCGATGCGCAGATTGCGGGCGATGGTGAAGATCCAGGTCGACGGCGCGGCTTTGGCGCGGTCGAACGCGCCGGCCTTGCGCCAGACCGTCAGCAGCGTCTCCTGGGCCAGCTCCTCTGCCTGCTGTGGCTCGACGCCGAGCCGCAACATGTAGCTCTTCACCCTCGGTGCGAAGTGTTCGAACAGCCCGGCGAAGGCCTGGCGGTCGGTGTGGGCGGCGATGGCGCCGATCATTTCGGCGAAACCGTCGGCGGCGTTTCTCGGCGTGGTCATGGCGGTGGCGGGGCGGCTGGCAGCGCGAGAGGCGGCGAGGCGACGCGCGGGCGCCCAGCCCTCCGATCGATAGCCGGCCTGATCGAAAGCGATCGCATGCATGCCGCCTTTACGGGCGCGCGGGCCGATTGGATCAGTCCGACCACGCCCTTCGGCGGCGGTGATCCGCCGGTCCGCGGCCCGCGTAGACCCTAGGCAAAGACGCAGGGGCCCTCCAGCCCGGCGCCGCCGTCGGGGATGGGTTCGCTCGCATGAAGATCGCCGTGATCGGCCAGGGCATCGCCGGAATGTCCGCCGCCTGGCTGCTGAGCCAGCGCCACGACGTGACGGTCTATGACGCCGCGCCGCGGTTCGGCGGCCACAGCCATACGGTGGATGCGCCGTCGGCGGACGGGCCGATCCCGGTCGACATGGGCTTCATCGTCTACAACGAGGCCAACTATCCGAACCTGGCCGCGCTGTTCCGCCATCTGGGCGTGCCGACCGCGTACACCGACATGTCGTTCGGCGTCTCGCTCGACGACGGCGACCTCGAATACGCCTCCACCGACCTCAGCACCCTGTTCGCCCAGCCGCGCAACCTGCTCAGGCCCCGGTTCTGGTCGATGCTGCGCGACGTCGTGCGCTTCTCGCGCCAAGCCCCGGCCGCCGCCTGCGCGCTCGACGCGCGGATGACCAGCCTGGGCGACTACCTCGGCGAGGCCGGCTACGGTCGTCCGTTCCAGGACGATCACATCCTGCCCCAGGCCGCGGCGATCTGGTCGGCATCGATCGAAGCGGTGCGCGAGCTGCCCGCGGCCTCGTTCATCCGCTTCTTCGAGAACCATGGCCTGCTGAAGATCCTCGACAAGCCTCTCTGGCGCACGGTGGTCGGCGGCAGCCGCTCCTACGTCGAGCGCCTGACCGCAACGCTTCGGCTTGGCGCCCGCCTCGGCGTCGCCGCGACCCGCATCGAGCGTACGCCGGCTGGGGTGATGGTCGCCGACGAAGCCGGCCGCACCGAGCGGTTCGACCAGGTGGTGGTCGCCTGCCACGCGGATCAGGGACTGGCCATGCTGGCCCAGCCGACCGCGGCCGAGCGCGAGATCATCGGCGCGTTCACCTACACGCCCAACGTCGCGGTGCTGCACGCCGACGCCAGCTTCATGCCGAAGCGCCGCAAGGCCTGGTCGAGCTGGAACTATCTCGGCCGGAGCGGCGCCGGCGCCGGACGCGAGCTTTGCGTCACCTACTGGATGAACCTGTTGCAGGACCTGCCGCGCAAGACCCCGCTGTTCGTCACCCTCAACCCGATCCGTGCGCCCGACCCGGCCAAGGTGATCCGCACCGAGCACTACGACCACCCGCTGTTCGACGCCGCCGCGCTGCGGGCGCAGAAGCGGCTGTGGTCGGTGCAGGGCGAGGGCGGCGTCTGGTGGTGCGGGGCCTATTGCGGCGCCGGCTTCCACGAGGACGGGCTGCAGGCGGGCCTCGCGGTGGCCGAGGCGCTGGGCGGCGTGCGCCGGCCGTGGATCGTGCCGAACGAGTCCGGCCGCATCTTCCTCGGCGATCCGGCGCCCGCGCCGGCGCTGGAGGCGGTGGCGTGAGCCAGATCAGCGGCCTCTACGATGGCGCGGTCACGCACCAGCGCCTGACGCCGCGCCGCCACCGGCTGCGCTACCGGCTGTTCCAGCTGCTGCTCGACCTGGACGAACTGCCGGCGTTGGACCGAGGTTTGCGCCTGTTCGGCCACAATCGCTTCGCCCTCTTCAGCCTGTACGAGCGCGACCACCTGGCCGGCGACGCCCACCCGCTGCGGGCGCAGGTGGAGGCGATGCTGCGCGGCGCCGGGGTCGACATCCGCGGCGGCCCGATCCGGCTGCTCTGCCTGCCGCGGGTGCTGGGCTACGCGTTCAATCCGCTCAGCGTGTTCTACTGCCACCGGCCGTCCGGCGAGCTGGCGGCGGTGGTGCTGGAGGTGAACAACACCTTCCGCGAGCGGCATTGCTACGTGGTCGAGGCGACGGGGTCGCAGGTGGCGCGGCGCGGTTGCGCCAAGGCCTTCTTCGTCTCGCCGTTCCTCGGCCTCGACATGACCTACGACTTCCGCTTCGCGGCGCCCGGCGAGCGCGCGACGACCGCGATCCTGGGTCGCGGCCCCGACGGCGCGCCGATCATCGCCGCGGCGTTCAGCGGCGCGCGACGGGCGCTGACCGATCGGGCGCTAGGCCGCGCATTCCTGAGCCATCCGCTGCTGACGCTGAAGGTGATCGCGGCGATCCACTGGGAGGCGCTGAAGCTGCTGGCCAAGGGCGTGCGCCTGCGCCCCAAGCCGACGCCGCCGGTGCGGGTGGTAACTGTGGTCAGGAGGGATTCACCGATGGCATCCCGGCCTGCCGACCTCGCCGCCTGACCAAACCCTCAAGCACGGCCTTGGCCGGCCTTCGTGCCGGCCATCCATGCACTCGTTGTTGCCGTGGCCGCGCCACGCGCGGCCACCCGCCGTTCGGCGTGCTTGGGTCGCCGGGACTGGCGCCCGGCGATGACCGAGCGGTGGTGATGTGGGCGGAACTATCCCGGCGCGGCGGACCTAAGCGTCCTCGCGCAGGCGCTTCTTGCGGAACGTCGGGTTGAGCACCTTCTTGCGCAGGCGGATGGCGCGGGGCGTCACCTCGACCAGTTCATCTTCCTCGATGTAGGCGATCGCCTGCTCCAGCGTCGGGCGGCGCGGCGGGGTCAGGCGGATCGCCTCGTCCTTGCCGGCGGAGCGGATATTGGTGAGCTGCTTGGCCTTCATCGGGTTGACGTCGAGGTCGTCGGGACGGGAATTCTCCCCGATGATCATGCCCTGGTAGGTCTTCTCGCCGGCGCCGACGAACATCACGCCGCGGTCTTCCAGGTTCCACAGCGCAAAGGCGGCCATGTCGCCGTCGGAGTTGGAAACCAGCACGCCGTTGCGGCGGCCCTCGATCGCGCCCTTGTAGGGCTCGTAGCGCGCGAACAGCCGGTTCAGCACGCCCGAGCCGCGGGTGTCGGTGAGGAATTCGCCCTGGTAGCCGATCAGCGACCGCGACGGGGCGAAGAAGGTCAGCCGCGTCTTGCCGGAGCCGGAGGGCGCCATGTCGGTCAGCTCGGCCTTGCGGGCGGACAGCTTTTCGATGACGACGCCCGAATATTCTTCGTCGACATCGATCACAACTTCCTCGATCGGCTCCAGCCGTTCGCCGCTGTCCGGATCGGTCTGGTAGACCACGCGCGGGCGGCTGATCGAGAGCTCGAAGCCCTCGCGCCGCAGCGTCTCGATCAGCACGCCCAGCTGCAGTTCGCCGCGGCCAGCGATCTCGAGCGCGTCCTTCTCGGCGGTCTCGGCGACCTTGATCGCGACGTTGGCTTGGGCTTCCGCCAGCAGGCGCGCGCGGATCACCCGGCTCTGCACCTTGTCGCCGTCGCGGCCGGCCAGCGGGCTGTCGTTGATGGTGACGGTGATGGCGATGGTCGGCGGATCGATCGGCTGCGCCGGCAGCGCCTCGGTCACCTCCATGGCGCAGAGGGTGTCGGCCACGGTCGCCTTGGAGAGCCCCGCCACCGCGACGATGTCGCCGGCGAAGGCTTCGTCGACGCCGGTGCGCTTGAGGCCGCGGAAGGCGAGCAGTTTGGAGATGCGGCCGCGCTCGATCTCCTTGCCGTCCCTCGATAAGGCTTTAATCGCCATGCCGGGTGCGAGGCGGCCGCTTTCGACCGGGCCGGTCAGCAGGCGGCCGAGGAACGGATCGGCCTCGATCAGCACGGCCAGCAGCCGCGCCGGCTCGTTGGTGCGCGCCTCGGCCTGGGGCGGCGGCGTGTGCGCCACGATCAGGTCGAACAGCGGGCCCAGCGTCTCGCTCGGCTTGGCCAGGTCCATGGTCGCCCAGCCCTGCTTGCCGCTGGCGTAGATGTGCGGGAAGTCGAGTTGCTCGTCGCTGGCGCCCAGCGCGGCGAACAGGTCGAAGGCGTCGTTCAGCACCCGATCCGGCTCGGCGTTGGGCCGGTCGACCTTGTTCAGCACCACGATCGGCCGAAGTCCGAGTTTCAGCGCCTTGCCGAGCACGAACTTGGTCTGCGGCATCACGCCTTCCTCGGCGTCGACCAGCAACAGACAGCCGTCGACCATGCCGAGGATGCGCTCCACCTCGCCGCCGAAGTCGGCGTGGCCGGGCGTGTCGATGATGTTGATGCGGGTCTCGCCGGCCGCGCCGTGCCAGAGCACGGAGGTGCACTTGGCCAGGATGGTGATGCCGCGCTCACGCTCCTGGTCGTTGGAGTCCATGGCGCGTTCAGCGTGCGCCTCGTTTGCACGAAAAGCGCCCGATTGGGCGAGCAGTTGGTCGACCAGCGTGGTCTTGCCGTGGTCGACGTGGGCGATGATGGCGATATTGCGAAGAGACATGCGGGGCGGCTTCTAGAGGAGAAGTGGGGCGGGGGCCATGCGTCACGGGCGGCCGGCTGATGTTGCGTGGCCGATCACGGACAAGCTTCTGATTCTTAATGCGTGCCGAGGCTTTTGAAACGCCCGGTATTGCGTTGCAGCATTACGTCCTATAGCTCGGCTGCGCGATCAATGCATTGATTATTCCGAATAAATGGATGTTGCGTGCGTTTTTCGGTCCAGCTCAGGCATTTTTCGCTTGATCGATTGTGCGCCGCACCCTAGATTGGCGTTGTGAGGCGTCGCTGACGCCTCTGCCCTTCCTGGGCGTTTCCTCCCTAATGAACTGCCGCGCCTTCGGGCGCGGCTTTTTTTTGTGCTGGACGCTGGCGAGGGAGCGAGGCCGATCATCCCACTATCCTTGCTTCCGGTTATGGCCGGCCTTTGTGCCGGCCATCCATGCACGCCGTCCCCGCCCTGGCCGCGCCGGCGCGGCCACCCGCTGACCTGCGTGCTTGGATAGCCGGGACT
Source organism: Caulobacteraceae bacterium (assembly GCA_035604515.1). Lineage (GTDB taxonomy): Bacteria > Pseudomonadota > Alphaproteobacteria > Caulobacterales > Caulobacteraceae > Acaudatibacter. Next base: position 17,971 of record DATNIH010000178.1, read on the forward strand.
TACGCCCGGCTATGACCGAGGGATTGGGGCACCAGCGTCACAGTCCGGCCCAGTCCTGCGCCGCCAGCGCCGCGAACAGGCGCTCCAGATCGCGCTGAAGCGCCGGGAAGCCAGCGGTGAGCTGCAGTTCGCGCTCGTTGAAATACAGCGCCCGGCTGATCTCGATCTGCAGCGCGTGAACCTTGCGGCCGGGCCGGCCGTAGTGCTCGGTGGTGTAGCCGCCGGCGTAGGGCGCATTGCGGGCGACGCGGTAGCCCATCGCGCCCAGTTCGCGCTCCACCAGGCCGGCGACGGCGCTGGAGCAGGCCGAGCCGAACCGGTCGCCGAGCACGAAGTCGCACGGCTCGCCGCCGCGGCCGGCCGCTGCGGCCGCCGGCATCGAGTGCCAGTCGATCAGGATCGCCAGCCCGGTCCTCGCCTTGGTCTCGGCGATCAGCGCGGCCAGCGCCGCGTGATAGGGCTGGTGCACCTGGCGCACGCGGTCCTCGGCTTCGGCGAAGGTGAGCTTGCGGGCGTAGATCTCCTGGCCCTCGCAGACGATGCGGGCGATGGCGCCGAGGCCGGCGGCGACGCGGGCGGTGCGGGCCTTGGCGAAGGCCGGCAGCTCGTCCTCGAACATCGCCGGATCGAGCTCCCACGGCTCGCGGTTGACGTCGATGAAGGCGCGGGCGAACTCGGCGGCGATCAAGGTGTGGCCGAATGCCGGCGCGCCGGCGATCAGCTCATCGACATGGGCGTCCTCGGAGCGGCGGATCGCGCGGCGGTCGAGCTGGGACGCGGCCATCATCGCCAACGGATAGATGCGGCCCGAGTGCGGCGAGGCGCAGATCACCGGAGTCACCACGGATGGTTCGTCCGGCCCGGCGACGCGGTAGGCCGCCGCTTCCAGGATCGCCGCCGGCGCCGTCGCATCGTCCATGGCGCTCAGTATTCGCGGGCGCGGCGCCTGCGGTCAAACGGTTCATCGCCAATTTACGGCTGGGCGTATAGGTTCGCTCCCCACATCACCTTCCCTCTGGGCCGCCGATCGCCTCATGCCGCGTATCCTGCTAGCTGAAGACGACGATTCGCTTCGCGGATTCCTGAGCCGCGCCCTCGAACGCGCCGGCTACGACGTCACCGCCTGCGCCGACGGCGAGGAGGCGGTCGCCGTCCTCGACCAGACCTGGGACCTGCTGCTGACCGATATCGTCATGCCCGGCATGGACGGCATCGAGGTCGCGCGCCTGGCCGCCGCCCGCCACCCGGGTCTGCGCATCATGTTCATCACCGGCTTCGCCGCCGTGGCCCTGACCGTCGGCGAGCGCGCTCCGGCCGGGTCCAAGGTGCTTTCCAAGCCCATCCACCTGCGCGAAATCGTCGCCGAGGTGGAGCGGATGATGGCCGCCGCCTGAGGCTGTTCGGCCCGCGGGGGCTCCGCCCACGATCCGCCACTGTGTGTGAAACACGTAACAGTGTTCTTGCCGTTCCGTTTGAATGTGGCGGCTTTGTGAGAACACGGCTTGCTAGTTAGCGTCAGCGCTGCCTAACTTCGCAGCAAGGCTACGGCCGCGCACAAAAGATGGCCGGGCCCGGAGGAATTCAACCGGGAGGATTGACCGTGCCAAAGACTGCTTTGCTCGGCGCCAGCTCTGTGCTGGCCGTCGCTACGTGGTTACTTGCGTCCCCTGCTTCCGCTGCAACCGCCGCCGCCGCCAGCGAGACCAACGGCGCCACCGCCGTCGGCGAACTGACGGTCGTCGCCGAGAAGCGCGAACAAAGTATCGAGACCGTGCCGGTCGCCATCACCGCCTTCGGCGCGGAGCAGCGCAAGCTGATGGGCATTGCGATCATCCAGGACCTGGCCGACTTCTCGCCAAGCCTCAACTGGACCGACATTGATGACCGCGTCTACATCCGCGGCATCGGGCGCAACAGCGACAACCTGAACAATACCTCCGGCGTCGCGATCTACTACAACGGCATCTACTACGGCGCCAACGCGGCGGTCGAGCAGCAGAAGAGCGATCTGTTCATCGGCAACATCGAGGTCGACAACGGCCCGCAGAACACCCTGCACGGCAGCAACGCCGACGGCGGCGTGATCGAGTTCACCTCCAAGCACCCGACCGACACCATGTATGGCGAGGTCCGGGTCGGCGTCGCCAACTATGGCACCGCCTTTGTCGAGTCGGTGGTGTCGGGGCCGATCAACGACCACCTGAAGTTCCGCCTCGGCGGCAACTTCACCGAGCAGCGGGGCGGCTTCTTCAAGAACCTCGACGGCTCGCCGCAAGGGGGCAATCTGGTCCTGGGCGGCAGCGGCGAGACCCACTACCTCGAAGGCCAGCTCGAAGGGCACTGGGACCACCTGGACGCCTGGATTCAGGCCTCCAGCGGCAACTTCATCGCCAATACGCACGGCGCCGCCGGGATCGGCAACTTCCCAACGACGCCGTTTACGGTCGCCGACGGCCTGACCCCGAGCGGCTTCTACGGCCTTTGCGGATTGCCGGGGGTGATCGGTTCGGCGAACGGTGCGGGCTGCACGGGCGGACCGCCGATCGTGCCCGGTTCGGTAGTGACGCGCGGAGTCACCGCCAACATGTTCCCCGGCAACAACCCGGGCAATCTCAACCCTCGCAACTTCATCAACGAGGATAACGGCACCAACCGCATGCAGGGGGACGTGCAGATCTCGGCGCACGTGACTTATCACCTGCCGTCGTT